>JAJRWJ010000324.1 GCA_024276805.1 Gammaproteobacteria bacterium | reverse complement strand
CGGGAAAAGATACCATCGACCAGCACCTTCAGGCCATGCCTGTGGCAGCGATCGATAAAGTCCTGTAGTCGTCCAGGGTTGGCCAATGCCGGGTGCACGGCGAAATAGCTGGCAATGCCACTGTTTTGCGGATACAGGCCGCTGATTTCGAGGTGGGTGATGCCGCGTTCTTTTAACACTGTCAATTCAGCATCGGCAATGGCCAGTTCCTGTGCTGATGTTTGTCCGGAGCTGCCGGTGAGTGGGAAAATCCAGGGGGCCTGATTGTCTCTTTGTACTCGGCGACCATCACTGCCGCCCTCTGTATCCAATGTGGCAACGATGCCGGCGGCTTGCGGTCCGTCTTCAATTTGCAAAGCGTACGGGTCCGTTTTCAGGAACACGGCGCCAGCAGTGGATTTTATTTCAAATTTATAATATTCACCGGTTTTGAGCTCTGGAACAAACAGCTGCCAGAATCCCAGGGTACTGATTCTGGCCATTGCATGGCAGCGCCCATCCCAGTGATTGAAGCTGCCGACGACACTGACACGCTGGGCGGCAGGGGCCCAGACACAAAAGTTGACGCCGGGCGTGTTCAGGCGCGTTTGCGGGTGGGCGCCGCAGAGATCGAACAAGCGGTCGTAGCGACCATTTTTAAACAGGGTCTCCTGTTCCGGAGCAAGGCTGTCCGGTTTGAAACGATAGGCATCGTGCAGTTCGAAGACATGTCCCTGAGTATCGACGACCTGGTAGAGGTAGTTGATGGTTTTTCCGTCGCGGGCTGAAACCCGCGCTTCAAAAAGACCCTCTGGAGCGGTCTTGTTCATCTTCACGACCCGCTTCGATGGCTGTTTCAGTTGCAGTTTGACCGTCTTGGCATAGGGCAGGAACAGGCGGATGATGAATTTGCCGGCCTGATCCTCGACAGCATGAGGGCCGAGAACAGCGTGTGGGAAATTATGGCGTGATTCCAGGATTTTTTTGATATCATCAGTCATGGGCATGATTTATCATAATCTTTTCAATTGGACACTATTATGGTTTGTTTCAATCGTTTGGTTTCTTGGGAATTGCATTCATGATGGGAATTTTTAGCATGACAGAGGAGCGTTTTTGTCGATGATCAGGCGAAAAAGGCAGTCAATGAAGCCATTGTGCGGAGAGTATATACACTTTGTAATTGGATGCGTCATTTGTTTGTCCTCTGATGGAAAAGGATACTATGAAACTGCTTATCGCCGTACAGGCAATACTAAACAGGCCATGAATATGAAAACAGCCTTGCTCCGGACATGAATGTTGACAGCCATGCAAAGCAGATTACTACAGCACTGAACGATGCTGAATCAAGGACATTGCAGAGTGCGTCGAATGCACAAACCGGGTCATTCCTGTTACAGACAAGCCCTTCCCGGCAGTTTGCCGGTTTGATCATCGTCGTACACGGACTCGCTCTATGCGCGGCCATGGCCAACGCGCTGCCTTTTCTGTTCAAACTGTTGTTGTTTCTGATGGTTTCCATCAGTTTGCAGCGGATGCTGTATAAGTATTTTATTTCATCAGATGCCCGACAGCTAAATTATTCCAGGCAGTTCGGCTGGCGATTGGGTTCTGGCGAACAACTCCGGCAAGTGAAAATCATGCCCTCGACGGTGATTACCAACCTGGCAATCATTTTGCATTATAAACAGCAAAATGGCGTAAAACAGACTATGCTTGTGTTTAATGATGCGCTGAATCCGGAGCACTACAGGAAGCTTAAAGCCACCCTGAAAATTTCAGATCATGTCGATTGAACAAGAGCGGCATCTTAATCCGCATATCTTAAAGTTAAAAAATTTGCCGCCGCTGCCCCAGGCCAGCGCCAGAATACTGACTGCGGTCAATGATCCGGATATTTCCATTGAAGAGCTGGTTGCCGCGATTTCCACCTCTCCCGGACTGGTTGGCAGATTGATCGGACTGTCCAATTCGGCTTTTTTTGGCAGGGCCGGACAGATCGAGGATTTGCGCGAGGCCATCATTCGGGTGTTGGGGATCAATCTGGTGAAAAGTCTGGCATTGGGAGTGGTGCTCAATACAGAACTGGATGCCGGCCGCTGCCGGCATTTCGATGCCGGGCAATTCTGGATGGAGGCGTTGCTGACCGCGACACTGGCGCAGAAAATCTGTTTGCGGGTCAATAAGGATAAATATGATCCGGCATTGGTCTATACCGCCGGATTGCTGCTGAATATCGGTCTGCTGGCTGCAGTATTTGTTCTGCCGGATGAATTGAACGATATTTTGCTCGATGTCGAAGAGCATGATCTGGCATTGGCCGGCAGAATGCAGGAGGTTCTGGGCATGGATCAGTATCATACCGGCTTCTTGCTGCTCAAGCACTGGCAGCTTCCGGAATGCTATCAGATTATTCTGAGGGAATTTGCCAACAGCGATTATCAGGGTGAAAACGCTGCGATCATCAGATTGTTGAAAATTTGTTCATCGACCGCGGCCTACCTGACGTTGCACAGAGATGCCGATGCCATGGCCCTGGGCAGTGAATTTACAGTGTATGGCATAAAACAGGATTTGATCTATAAAATTATCAATGGCTTGCTTGAAAAGCTCGATGAAGTGAGTGATCTCGCTGTTACGTTGACTGGAAAATAAGGGCATGGCACAGAATGAAAGCATAAATCAAGAGTATCCCGGTGATATTCAGAATGTCATCGTCGATTTGCTGAATTCGCTTTCTACAGTAAGGGGCCTGTCTGAACTGAGTTCCCGGGCTACTGATGAGGAAGCGTTGATCGCCCATGCCCTGACCATTCTGATTCAAAATCAGGATATGGAAAGATGCTCTTTTTTCCTTCTGCAGGAAAATGGCTGTCTGGTCAATGTCACCGGCCTGGGCTGTGAGGAATTCGCCGAATCAACGTCGCACGAATATCAGCCGCTGAGTTTCAATGTTGGTGAAGGAATCATCGGTCTGGCCGCCAAGACCCGCAAGTTGCAACAATGTGATGACTGCCGCAATGACCCCCGGTTCGAGCGGCACAACCAACAGGGTTCTTTGCTGCCGGGGTCGATCATCAGCGTACCGGTACTGGTCGACGATATGGATCTGGTCGGGGTGCTGAATATCTCCCATCCACAGCCCCATTATTTCAATAACTGGCATATCCGCTTGCTGAATATCTATAAAAACATGCTCGGTCAATTGATCACCAATTGCCGCCTGTTGAGACAGATGGAGAAAAAGATCGCCCGTCGTACGGCAAAGCTGCAGCAGGCGTTGAAAGACGTCAAATATTTGAAGGAACGTTATGAAAGCATGTCGATGATCGACGATCTCACCGGCCTGTTCAACAGACGCTATTTCTATGCCCAGGCGGCCGGCGTCATTTCCAGTCTGGAGCGCTATGGACAGGGCATGTGTGTCTTGATTCTGGATCTAGACTATTTCAAGAAAATCAATGATACATACGGGCATATGACGGGAGATCAGGTACTCATCGATGTGGCGGCGACATTGAAGGAGGAGATGCGTGAATCGGATATCCTGGTACGTTTTGGCGGCGAAGAATTTGTCGTCGTGTTTACCAATACCGATTGCCGCAATGGCTTCATCTTCGCTGAGCGCATCCGGAAAAGCATCAATGCCCTGTCATGGGAATTTGACGGAGTACAGGTCAGTATTACCGTCAGTATCGGCATGACCTGTCTGGATTCGTCCGACGCCGGCATGCCGGGAATCAATATCGATCATCTCATTCACTGCGCCGATGTGGCGCTGTATCGGTCCAAGGAACAGGGCAGAAATCG
>JAJRWJ010000323.1 GCA_024276805.1 Gammaproteobacteria bacterium | reverse complement strand
GCTGCGCGATATCACTGTCGAATAATTGTCGACAGGCCTCGAGATCGGGTTGCAGCTGCCGGACAAACTCCCAGTCGACGAGCCTTTGCACCAGCGTCGGTGCGGCCTGAACCAGCAGCTGCAATTGGGCCAGAGTTTGCATCCGGGCTTCCGCGATTTTTTCCAGTCGAACGGCAATCTCTTTCGCCTGCCTGGCGACAATGGCTTCCGGATCCCGCTGCAGATGTTGCACGGCGGCAATGAGATCGGTACGCTCGGTTTCTTTTGCACACCACAATCCCAGCAATCGCTCTTTGACTGCAGCGGCTGACAACAGATTTTCGATCGCCTTTTCATCCAGGACCGGTATTTTTTCCACGATCGTTTTGCGAAAAACGGGGGGCAAGGTCGCCACGTCCAGGACACGCATGGAAACCACAGGGTTACAGGTATAAATGATGAAAGGTTTGTGACCGTTCCTGGTCCATCGGGCGATTTCCGGTTCATCCTTCACCAGTGGCGCCGAACTTGACTCCATCATCTCCTGTTGCCAGCCCAAAAGCGCCAGTATCGCCTCAAGTTCGACAAAGGAAAAAGCCGGATCGACGATCAGGGTCTGGCCAATTCGATGCGCAAACATGTTGTACCCCCGTGGTTATGCAGCGGATAAAGGTGCGGCCAGAAAATTCAGTTTGCACGGCATATCACGACCAAGCTTGTTATATTCCGCACGCAACCCCATCCACAGGTTTTCCTCGCTTATCCTGTCCTGCCGGGCATGGACTGCCGCTCCCAGCACCACATTTCTCACCTGTCCACCGGAAAGGTCACAGAAACTGGCCAGATTGCGATACACCTGCTCGCCCGGGCCACGATCCCCCAGATGACTGCGCCATAACTGCAATCGCTGTTCATAACCCGGCAAGGGAAATTCCACCACCGCATCGATGCGCCGGCTGAAGGCATTGTCGATGCGTTCCCTGCTGTTGGTGGTCAGGATGACGATGCCGGGGTGGCTTTCTATCCGGGTCAACAGGAAATTGGTCAGCATATTGGCAAAGCGTTCACCCGTTTCCTTGCCTTCGCTGCGGCTGCCAAACAGGGCATCGGCCTCGTCGAAGAGCAGCACGACATCGTTTGCCGCCGCATGGTCCAGCAATTGCGCCAGGTTTTTTTCCGATTCACCGATGTACTTGTTCATCACCGCCGACAGGTCCACGCGGAACAGCGGCGCCGACAAATCCGTCGCGACAAAGCTGGCCGCGAGCGTCTTGCCGGTGCCGCTTTCACCCACGAACAACACGCGCACACCTGGATTCGGCGTCGCCTTCAAGGTTGCCCCCAGGCCGCTCCACAGAGCTTCGCGCTTGCGTGCCCGCATGACTACGGCCTCCAGTCCTTCGGCGACCGATGGCGGCATCACCAGGGCGTCAGCCGTGACTCTGGCGGGAACCGGCTGCGCCAGCAGGCGCAATTTTTCCACACCCAGTTTGCCACGCGCTTCCGCAACATGCGACAACTGCAGGTCCTCACCACTCTGCTGTGCATAGCGCATGGCACTGCAGGCGATGACTTTGATGCTCGAGGCACTGAGCAGTGCGCTGTCAGCCAGGGTCTCGCTGAGAGCATCGTTGTGGATATGAGAGCGCCATAGCTGCAGCCTTTCCGGCCGTGTCGGCAACGGCATGGTCAGTTCGATGCATTCCCTGGCGACAATTGCGCCATCGACACCGGTCAGGACCAGTACCGGATGACGCTGCGCCTGTTCAGGAAAATACACGGCCTCGCCGGGAGCCACCTGCGTCTCGATGACCGGCAGCCATTTGCCATAGCGACATGCCGCTGCGAGCGCAGGTTGCTGCTGCCACAGCTCGAAAGGGATCAAGACCGCCTGCATGGCCATTGCCCTGGCCAGCAGACTGGCAAATCCGCGCCGGCCACTGTTGGGATTGCCGCGCAACACTACACCAGAAAGCGCAGCATCCGAGGCATTGCCATCGAGCAGCGCGGAAAGCCTTAGCAGCTCCTCTCTGGCCTGCTGAGGCAGATCCTGCGATGGCGCATCAGGCAAAGCCGTGCATCCAGGCCAGTGCCTGTTCCGGTCGCAGAGCACGGACCATAGCGCCGGTTCGATGGTCAGATGCTGCAGTGGCAAGGGACAGTCACCCTGTAGACGCAACAACCTGTGCTGTATCAGGTCATGCTCCGCGATGTCGAAGACAGTGTTCCTGCAATCGTCGAACAATACTTCCAGCATGGCGCTGAGCAAATGCATGCTTGGCCGGGCATTCTGTTCGGGCTTTTGCAGTTCGGAGACCGCCAAATTCACGACGTGCGAGGCTTCCACTTCCCCTACCAGACCAACACAGAACAACTGTGCCAGGGTCAATTCATAATCACGCCACAATTGCAGCAAGGGCAGGGATTGCTTGCAGTTGTCCAGAGTTTCTTCCATGCGCTGCCGGCATTGCTTCCAGTCTGGCTGATCCTGACTGCCTGTCGAATCCCTGACCGCCATTTCCAGCAGCTGGAATGCCGCCGCATCGATGGGCAAAGCCGTCTGCCAGAACTCCAGCAAACCGCGATAGACAAATATTCTCAGTCTGGCAACCAGCTGCCCGCTGCAAGTGATGGCCTTGTCTTTCATCATGGCCACAATCCTTCGGATGCGCCATCCCGATAATGGAATGTCACCACCCGTCCCAGCCAGGGAACCCAGCCGGGGTTGACGTCGAGAGCAGCGAGACGCACCGGCAGGCGCACGGTGGCCAGCGGAAAACAGACATCGATATGGCTGGCCGTCGCAATGACCCGGGCCGGGACCTGGATCAGCGAGGCGTTCCAGAAATCCTGGTCCCGATAGCGCGTATCGAGCAGCGTTTCGACTTCATCCATATTGGTTGTGTCTGGCAATGCCAGCAGGGACTCGACATCCAGGCAGCCGCATTGTTCGGCGATGAACTGCAACATCGGCTGGTCCAGATCCTCGTGCAGATGCCGGGCAAGGGCGAACAGCCATAACCAGCCGCTGCCGTGGGCAATCCGCCGGTTTTGCCAGAGCAGGTCCAGACAGTCTTCACGATTCAGGGCATCGATCAGATAGAACAGACCACCGGAACGGGTAGTGAACGTCGAGCCAGGCGCTGCCTCCTGATCAGTCTCCAAGATGTCCCGGCCGGGCAGCGATGCAGTGACATCTGCATGCCGCCCCATCTGTTCGGAACTGTCGAGACTGGTCAATCCTTCCGATGCGCTTTGCGGCAGAATATCCTCCCCTCCCAAAACAGCTTCATTCTCCG
>JAJRWJ010000322.1 GCA_024276805.1 Gammaproteobacteria bacterium | reverse complement strand
CTTACACGCGGGAAAAAGCGGCTGTACCCCATTGAAGCAATCCGGGAAACAGTTTTGAACGCCCTGGTTCATCGTGACTGGACGCGAGCAGTGGATATTGAAATCACCCGGTACGTTGACCGGTTGGAAGTCATTAGTCCCGGCGCATTACCCAATTCGATGGATGTCGATAAAATGAAAGCGGGACGTAGAACTCCGCGAAACGCCCTTATTCTGGAGGTTTTACGGGATTATGGCTATGTTGATGCCAGAGGCATGGGCGTACGTACGAAAATTATCCCTCTGACCCTGCGGCTTACCGGCAAAGAACCGGTCTTTGAGGCTACGGAAGATTACCTGAAAACCATTTTGCCTGCTGGAAAGTCTACTGGAAAGGACAGCAAGCCCCTGAAAACAGCACAACCTGCTGCGTTGGCCTCTGATAATGCCCCTGAAAAGCAGGATATTGCCTCTAAAAATGCTCCCAATGCTCTTGACAACCCGTTTCAGAGAAAACTTTTGGAGCTTATCCGGGGCAATCCCAAAATCACCTATGATATGTTGGCCAGGGCGACCGGGCGTGACCGGAAAACGGTCAGGCGACACATCGCCGTTCTCAAGCAGCAAGGCGGTTTGAAACGGATTGGCCCAGCCAAAGGTGGTCACTGGGAGGTTGCCGATCGATGAGAATTCTGGATCTCCTCCTGAAAGCCATCCGTTCAGCCGCTGTCTACAATCCGGCAGTACAGGTCGCACCCGTCTGCATCCTGTGGCCGGATCGCGATCGCCAGTGGGAATCGGGTATTGCAAGGCTACAGACGGAACTCCCGGAATTGCTGATACTGGGTGACTACGCACCCGATAAAAGGATTGGGCCGGCAATCTGGCTGCGTTGTGTCATCGCTGGCAAAGTAGCCAGTGCGTCCCGCTCTGGAATAGCAGACGGGGACAAAGTAGCCAGTGCGTCTCGCTTTGAAATACCAGACCGGGACGGTCTGGCTACTCCGATATTCTATCTGCCTGGCGTCAGTCGCCAGGATTTACGCGCTGTTGAAAGCTGCCCGGATCATCTCAAACCCTTGGCGGAGCTTCAGTACAGAGGGGTAATCTGGTCGCAGATCAATGCCAAGGATTGGACGATTCTGGCCTGGCTGAAATCGGAACAGGGTGGTCTTGGCTTGGATGTGGCCCAGGATAACGATGCCAGGAATGCGATGCAACTGGCCCTGCATCGGTTGCTGGATGAGGAATTGGAGCTACTTAAAGGCAAACGCCTGGATAAGGATTATTTCAATACCCTGCTGACTGGCGGTGATCCAATTCGTGATTTTCTGCAATGGCTCGATCAGGGGGATGCATTTCAGGCCAGTCGTGACGAGCACGAATGGAAAGCCTTTGTAGAAGTTTGCAAATCACAACTGGGGTTTAATCCGCAAAATGAAGGTGTGCTTGCCGGAGCCTCCAGGCTGGCAGAGCATATTGGCCCCTGGCAATCGGTATGGGGGCGCTTCTGCGAGGCGCCCAAGCGGTATCCGAATATACCTGTACAGATTCGTAAATGCCGACCGCCCAGCGATACCTTGTTCTGGCACATGGGTGAGGAGTCCTTCGATGGCTGGCCGCAATGGAATGAGGACCAGGAAAAACAGCTTCACCATGACCTGATAGCGCTTGAAAAGGAGCCTGCCCATGAGGCTGGAAAAAAGCTGTTGGAGATGGAAAAACAACATGGGCACAGGCGTTCTCTGGTATGGGCTGAATTGGGTGAAGCGCCGCTTGCGTGTGCCTTGGAATACCTGGCCCTGCTCGCTGAATTCACTAAAACGAATCTTGCGGCCGGCACCGTTGATGATCTTGTGCAACAGTATTGCAGTCACGGCTGGAAGGTCGATGATGCTGTGCTCAGAGCCTTGTCTCGGGTTGAAAAAACTGCTGATTTTGAGGCTGTTTCCACTGCTATACGTTCGGTTTATTTACCTTGGGCGGAACAATCAGCACGCCATCTGCAGAATATTATCGATGGCGCTTCTTATCCAGGCGGAACCTGTCTTTCGGCGCCTCCTCAGATCAACAATCCAGGTGATTGCATTCTGTTCGTTGATGGTCTTCGTTTTGATGCCGCCAAGCGACTTATTGGCAGGCTGGAACACTCGGGTTTTGACGTTGCCGAAGAACCTGCATGGACGGCGCTACCCAGCGTTACCGCAACAGGGAAGGCGGCTGTATCGCCGGTACGTGAAAAGATTCGAGGCAGTGACGGTGGTGTCGACTTTGAGCCTGCTGTTGCTGAAACCGGTCAAACGTTAAAAGGTGGTTATCATCTGAAGAAATTGTTGACGGATAGTGGCTGGACGATTCTCGAACGCTCGGATAACGGCAACGGGCAAGGCCAGGCATGGTGTGAGTTCGGTGACATTGACCACGAGGGTCATGATCGTGGATGGAAGCTGAGCAGACATCTTGATGGTCTGCTCTCGGAGATTGCCGAGCGTATAGCTGCTCTCCTGGCTGCCGGGTGGAAACGTGTCCGGGTAGTCACCGATCATGGCTGGTTGCTTCTTCCTGGTGGTTTGCCAAAAGTCGAATTGGCAAGTAGCCTTACGGAAAACAAGTGGGGTCGTTGTGCTTCTTTGAAGCCAGGCGCTACAACGAATGAGCGGCTATATCCCTGGTACTGGAATGCAAACCAGCACTTTGTCCTGGCTGATGGCATCAGCTGCTTCAAAAACGGGGAAGAGTACACACATGGCGGATTAAGCCTGCAGGAATGTCTGGTCTTGCAAATGACTGTCACTCCAGGTGCTTTTCTTCAGGAAACGACCTCTATTGAAGTCACCGATGTGGTTTGGAGAGGGCTGCGATGCACTGTTGCGGTGGACCTGCCTGTGCCGCAAAGTGGTGCAGCACGGCAGGAAGGTGGAAATATCACGGGGTTATCACTTGATGTTCGCACCCAGGCGGGCGATTCATCCTCCAGTGTGGTCGTGGCTGTAAAGCCGCTTAAAGATAACGGAACCGCTTCCGTCGTCGTCGAAGATGAAGACATGGAGGGGCGCGATGCCACAGTGGTATTGATTGATGTGAATGGTTCACTGGTGGCACAGATTGCTACAGTAATCGGTGGAGGAACCACGAATTGACACGAATAAACACGAATTATTATGTTATGAACACTATTGGCTTCTATTTGTGTTTATTCGTGGTTTGAAGGAGTCTCTATGATTGATTTGGATGAAATTGACAAAAAGGCGGCCTCATTACTTGAAGGGTATCTGGTTCGGAAGGATTTGGTACGGACATTCAGCCGGTTGTTTCCGGTGCCAACCTATGTCGTTGAATTTTTACTCGGCCGTTACTGCGCCAGTATCGAGCAGGAGGAAATAGAAGAAGGGCTTGAGATTGTTCAGCGTCAACTTAAATCGCGAACGGTAAAAGCTGGCGAGGAGGAGCTCTTCAAAGCCAGGGCCCGTGAGAATGGTGAAGTTAAAATTATTGATCTCATCACTGCTCGCCTGGATGCCAGAACTGATTCCTATGTGGCTATGTTGCCCAGTTTGAGACTGAACGATGTTCGCATCAGTCCGGAATTGGTTAACGAGCATGAACGAATGCTGACGGGAGGTTTCTACGCTGAAATCACACTTAACTATGATGCCGCTATTGCTCAGGAAAGTAACGGTCGTCCTTTTGGTATTGAGCTTCTTCGCGAAATTCAGCTTTCTAAAAGGGATGTTCTGGATATATTGACAGAAGCCAGAAAAGTATTTTCAACGGAGGAATGGAAAGATTTTCTAATGCGTTCTATCGGTATTGAACCGACGGGGTTGTCTGAGCGGCAACGAGATGCTCTTATGTTACGCATGGTGCCCTTCGTTGAACGTAACTATAACCTGGTTGAATTGGGTCCCAGGGGAACTGGCAAAAGTCATTTATTCCAGCAAATTTCGCCCTATGCGCATTTGATTTCTGGCGGCAAAGCGACCGTTGCAAGGATGTTTGTCAACAACGCGACAGGTCAGCGTGGTTTGGTTTGCCAATACGATGTGGTCTGTTTCGATGAGGTGTCAGGCATATCCTTCGATCAGAAGGACGGCGTTAATATCATGAAAGGTTACATGGAGTCGGGCGAATTTAGCCGGGGTAAAGAGAGTATTCGTGCTGATGGAAGTATCGTTTTGGTGGGGAATTTTGAGGTCGATGTTGAATATCAACAACGAATAGGACATTTGTTTGGCCCCATGCCACCAGAAATGAAAGATGATACTGCATTCATGGACCGGATCCACGCATTTCTGCCAGGCTGGGATGTACCCAAGATCAGTAAGGAATTGCTGACCGATCACTTCGGCCTGGTGAGTGACTTCCTTTCCGAATGTTGGAGCCAACTTCGCAACCAGAGCCGCGTAAGTATCTTACAAAACCGCGTATTCTTCGGAGGTGCGCTCTCAGGACGAGATACCAATGCTGTCAATAAAACGGCCAGCGGATTGCTCAAGTTACTTTATCCAGGTGGCGATGATGTTTCTGACGAGGATATTGAATGGGCTGTCCGGATTGCGATGGAAACCAGAAGGCGCGTTAAGGAGCAACAAAAACGCATTGGTGCAACAGAATTTCGGAATACTCATTTCAGCTATGTCATGGGTACCGATGGTGTTGAAAAATTCGTTTCCACACCGGAATTACAGAGCGAGAATAGTATTGGTGGTGACCCCCTGGAGCCAGGACAAGTCTGGAGCATTTCGCCCGGTAATGGCGAGAAACACCCAGGACTCTACCGCATAGAGATCAATGAAGGCCCAGGATCGGGGGTCAAGATCCTGAACAAACCTGTGCCGCCCGCATTCAAGGAAAGCATTGGTTATGCTGAACAGAACCTTTATGCGCGTGCCATGCAATTGGTTGGCGACAAAGATCCACGTCACCATGAATTTACGACACAGTTACGCGCATTTGATGCTTCGAAATCCGGCGCCAAGCTTGGTGTGGCAGCGTTGATTGCGCTTTGTACCTCTCTCCTGAAAAAAAGCGTTCGCGGTGGTCTCATTATCGTTGGTGAAATTAATCTTGGAGGCTCGATTGAGCCAATTCACAATCCGGTAAACATTGCAGAGATCGCTGTTGAAAAAGGCGCGACAGCACTTTTAATGCCGGTCGCCTGCCGCCGCCAATTGTTCGATTTATCGGATGACATGGCGACCAGGATCGATATTCAATTCTATTCCGATGCCAGGGATGCCTTGTTGAAAGCAATTTTAGAGTGAACGTTGAAAATATTGACTGCGGGAAGACAATCCAATTCTTAAAATATGTATCGAAATCTCGTAAACTACACGCATTTGAATATATCAGCATCGAATTTCCGGTGCAAATTTGAGAAGGTAGATTGAACTATGTCAGACTGGGTGGATGTCGTGACAGCCGATGCGCTGGCCGATGGTGAACATGTGGTCGTCGATGTCGACGGCACCGAGGTTGCTGTTTTCAAGGTGGATGGCCAGTTCTATGCCATCGAGGATGTCTGCAGCCACGATGGCGCGGAAATCGCCAGCGGCGAGCTGCAGGGCGATGAAATCGTTTGCCCGCGGCATGGCGCGCGGTTCTGCGTGAAGACCGGTGCGGTCAGGACCGCACCGGCCTATGAGGACATACACAGCTTCCCGGTGCGCATCGTCGACGGCAGGGTGCAGGTCAGGGAGGATCGCTGGGATTGATATTTCCCTGAAACTCCCGTGAACCGGGCGCTTTTATCGTTTATAATGGCCTGTTTTACGCCAAGTACCTGGACGACCGAGAAAGATGCAAGAAATCAATCCCATCATCAATAAAATCAAAGAACTCAAGAGCCGCTGCAAAGAGCTAAGGGGGTATCTTTGACTACGATCAAAAGAGTGAGCGCTTAGTCGAGGTCCTGCGCGAGCTGGAGAACCCAAAAATCTGGGAAAATCCCGAGCAGGCGCAGGCCCTCGGTCGGGAACGCGGTTCCCTGGAGGCCGTGGTTAATACCCTGAAGGATCTGGATCAGGGTTTACGGGATGCCGAAGAACTGCTGGAGATGGCTGTCGAGGAACAGGATGAGGAGACCATCGCCGCAGTGCAGAAGGATCTCGATGGCTTTGAAGAAAAGGTCGCCCAGCTGGAATTCCGCCGGATGTTCTCCGGAGACATGGACGCCAGCAATGCCTTTCTCGATATCCAGGCCGGTTCCGGCGGCACCGAAGCCCAGGACTGGGCGGAAATGATTTTGCGCATGTATCTGCGCTGGGCCGAGAAAAAGGGTTTCCGCGCGGAATTGATCGAAGAGTCGCCCGGCGAAGTGGCCGGCATCAAAAGCGCGACCATCAAGATCGAAGGGGACTATGCCTTTGGCTGGCTGCGCACCGAAACCGGCGTGCACCGGCTGGTCAGAAAATCGCCCTTCGATTCCGGCAACCGCCGCCATACTTCCTTTGCCTCGGTATTCGTCGCCCCGGAAATCGATGACGATATCGACATCGAAATCAATCCTGCGGATCTGCGCATCGATGTGTATCGCGCCAGCGGCGCTGGTGGCCAGCACATCAACAAGACCGAATCGGCGGTGCGCATCACGCACAATCCCACCGGCATCGTCGTGCAATGTCAGAACGACCGTTCCCAGCATAAAAACCGTGACACGGCCATGAAGCAGCTGAAGGCCAAGTTGTACGAACTGGAAATGATGAAGCGCAACGCCGAGCAGCAGGCGCTGGAGGAGAGCAAATCGGACATCGGCTGGGGCAGCCAGATCCGCTCCTATGTCCTGGACCAGTCCCGGATCAAGGATCTGCGCACCAATGTCGAGACCGGCAATACCCAGGCGGTGCTGGACGGAGATCTGGATCAGTTCATCGTCGCCAGTCTGAAGAGTGGCCTGTAAATATACCGACAATGCAGGTCGGAACGTTCACAGTGCTGGTGGCTATGGCGATGCATCTGCCAGAATGAATGAAAATGCTTGTTTGGGTGGGCAAAGCGTGGCGTGTCCAACAATCCATAGTTGGGTAGATCAGTGCAAGCCACATCAACCCATAAAAGCAATGTGGCCTAATCGGCAGGCCTTATAATGAATACAGACAACAGGTAGAAAATGACAGAACAGAATCAGGACGAACAGCAGCAGATCAAGCAGCGCAGAGAAAAATTGCAGGCCTTGCGTGAAGAGGGCATTGCCTTTCCTACCGATTTCCGGCGCAATGTCATCGCCGGGGAAATACTGGCCGAATATGGTGAAAAGACGCAGGAAGAGCTGGAGAGCCAGCCGGTCAGAGTAAAGGTTGCCGGCCGGATGATGACCCGGCGGATCATGGGCAAGGCGAGCTTTTGCCATATTCAGGACATGTCCGGCAAGATTCAGCTGTATGTCACGCGCGACGCACTGCCCGAAGGGTTCTACAACCGGCAGTTCAAGAAATGGGACATCGGTGACATCATTGGCGCCGAAGGGGTGTTGTTCAAGACCAGGACAGGAGAATTGAGCATCAAGGTCGATGACATCCGTCTGCTGACCAAGGCGCTGCGCCCGCTGCCGGAAAAATATCACGGCATCGCCGATCAGGAAATAAAATACCGGCAACGCTACCTGGATCTGATCATGAACGAGCAGTCGCGCAGGACTTTCGCGGTGCGTTCGAAAACCGTCAGCTTCATCCGCCGCTTTCTGGAAGAGCGGCAGTTCATCGAGGTGGAGACGCCAATGATGCAGGCGATTCCCGGCGGCGCCACGGCCAGGCCCTTTACCACTTATCACAATGCCCTGGACATGGGGTTGTATCTGCGCGTCGCGCCGGAATTGTATCTGAAGCGTCTGGTGGTCGGTGGTTTCGAGCGGGTTTTCGAAATCAACCGCAATTTTCGCAACGAAGGTCTGTCCACCCGGCACAACCCGGAATTCACCATGCTGGAATTTTATCAGGCCTATGCGGAATACCAGGATCTGATGGACCTGACCGAAGCAATGCTGCGCGGCCTGGCCATGGAAGTGACGGGATCGACGCTGGTTACCTATCAAAATGAACAGTACGACTTCGGCAAACCCTTTCAGCGCATGACCGTGTTCGAATCGATCCTGCACTGCAATCCCGGGTTGACGCCGGCTGATATCGACAATCGGGAGTCGGCTGTCAAAGTCGCGGAGCAACTGGGCATCCCGATCAAGGAAAGCTACGGGCTGGGCAAGGTACAGATCGAAATTTT
>JAJRWJ010000321.1 GCA_024276805.1 Gammaproteobacteria bacterium | reverse complement strand
GTATACACATGCCGCGGTCCACGGCCTTGCACATATCATAAATGGTCAGCAGCGCGACCTGCGTGGCATTCAGCGCCTCCATTTCCACCCCGGTCTGGCCATTGGTCTTGACCGTCGTCTGGCAATGGACCCGGTTGTTCTCGGCATCGATGCGAAAACCGATATCGACGTGAGTGATGGGGATGGGATGGCAAAGGGGGATCAGATCGGCGGTCTTCTTGCTGGCCATGATGCCGGCGATCCTGGCGATGCTCAAGACATCCCCTTTTTTGTGCCCGCCCTGAGCAATCAACTGCAGTGTCTCGGGCTGCATGGCGATGTAACCCTCGGTGACGGCGACGCGCTCGGTGACTGCCTTGTCGCCGACATCGACCATATGCGCCTCGCCGTCCTGATTGAAATGACTTAATTTGGACATGACTTTCCGTTGCTTCGTTTAATAGGCTATTATCTATTTTTTTTCCATTCGCGTGAATGCCCATGTTGATCAAAGTACGCTATTTCGCCAGTCTTAGAGAAAAAGTTGGCCGCTCTGGGGACAGT
This sequence comes from Gammaproteobacteria bacterium, assembly GCA_024276805.1. GTDB lineage: Bacteria > Pseudomonadota > Gammaproteobacteria > Methylococcales > Methylomonadaceae > JANEMG01. The sequence continues at coordinate 2,310 of JAJRWJ010000321.1, read as the reverse complement.
ATCGAGGCCGCGCAGATCATGACCGTACAGGATGTCTGGCAGGCGCTGAACCAGGATGTGCCGCTTCCGGACAACGTGCTGGTGGCAATCAACATGGATTATGCGGCACTGGATGCCAAGGTCAGGGATGGCGATGAAGTGGCCTTTTTCCCGCCCGTTACCGGAGGCTGGAGATGAGCATAAAAATCTGTTCAGAGGATTTCGATCCGTTTCAGGCAATCCAGGACCATCAACAGGCAAAGTCGGCGATGGTCGGAAAATACGGCGCCACCAGTATATTCATCGGTACCATGCGGGATTTCAATAATGACCGGTCCGTGCAGGGCATGACCCTGGAATATTATCCGGGCATGACGGAAAGGCAGCTGGAAGAAATCGTCCGCCATGCACAGCAGCAATGGTGTCTGATCGAAACGCTGGTGGTGCATCGGGTCGGGGATATCTCTCCCAATACGCCGATCGTCCTGGTGGCCGTCTGGTCGGTGCATCGGGGCGATGCCTTCGATGCCTGTCGAGACATCATGGAGGCATTGAAGAGCAGGGCGCCATTCTGGAAAAAAGAGCGGTTGTTATCGCAACAAAGTCACTGGGTGGAGAGCAACAGCGATGGCTATTCGTAAAAATAACACCTGCAGAAGGTGTTCGACGTCATTTTTTTGCCTTTCGCAGCAGCGCTCAGAGAAAAACAGGCAATGGCTGAAAAGGTAAAAAGGAGTATCGTAGTGCAGGGTGAATTAAGAAAAATGCAGGTGGAAATGGCAAGTCCAGTTAATTATAAACTGCCGTTGACGGATCAGCTGATTGACATGAATCCGTTGCTTGGCCAATGCATCGAACTCCGATACAGCGGTGAGATTCATTGCATCCATTGTGGCAGGAAAACCAGCAAAAGCTTCAATCAGGGTTATTGCTATCCCTGCTTCACGACCCTGGCACGCTGTGACATGTGCATCATGAAACCTGAACTCTGTCATTTTCACAAGGGCACATGCCGCGAACCGGAGTGGGGGGAAGCCTTCTGTTTCCAACCGCATTATGTTTATCTGGCTAATTCCACCGGCATCAAGGTAGGCATCACCCGGGAGTCACAGATACCGACCCGTTGGATCGACCAGGGCGCGGTACAGGCCCTGCCGATCTGCAAGGTGTCGTCACGCTATTTGCCCGGTCTGCTGGAAGTCGCCTTCGCCCGGCATGTCAGCGACAAGACCAGTTGGCAGCGCATGCTGAAGAATCAGATTGAAAAGGTCGATCTGCGCTCCAGACGGGATGAACTGCTGCAGACCTGCAGCGATGAAATCGCCAAGCTGACCGAGCGCTTCGGCACAGAAGCCATAACCTGGTTGCCCGATGCCGGACTGGTCGACATCGAATATCCGGTACAAAATTATCCCGCCAAGGTGAAGTCATTCAATTTCGACAAGACCCCTGAAGTGGCAGGCGTGCTACAGGGCATAAAGGGTCAGTATCTCCTTTTCGACAGTGGCGTGATCAATATCCGCAAGTTTGCCGGCTACCAGGTGGAACTGGTAGTTTAGAGATCGGGCATCAAGGTTGAATCACCACTGACAAAGCCGTTGGCTTGTTTGCTGAGTCCATCAAAAGGGCAAAAAAGCATGAGCCGCCCAAGGCGACAAGCTCACTTGAACAGTTTCAGCGGTTCAAGTGAGCATCTTCGGCTTCTGGGTTTCTAAGATAATCGCGACAAATTCTTCAACCACGCCGAGGGTCGACGCAAACTAGCCTCACGCCGAAAAATTTTCTCCAGTTAAATTCCATGTTCTTCCTCAAAACTGTCGTACAAACTGACTTGCACTTAGTGGGTTGAATCTTAAGTGACAAAATAGAACAGAGATATCAGGTCACATTGGGTTTTTAGATTATTTCAGCACATACAGCTTCTGAAAAAGATGAAAGCCCAGTATTGTTGTACGCTTTGGTTCGGAAGCATACTGAATCGCCACTGTTCAACCCAAGGTCCGTGTTTGAAAGAAACTCGACAAACGGTGCCGCTGGATCAGCTAAATCACTCACCGCAATGTCGGCAACTTCAATAATTGTGCTGGTAGACGTTGAACCGCTATAAACCTTATAGCCATTGATACTTGCTGGATCACTGTGACGCCAGCTCAATGTCAGCAACTGGTCGCCAGCAACAGGCACCGGTGCCTGGTTGGCTGGAGGCGCTTGACCTGACGTATCCGAGGCGGGCGCAATCATGACTGAATACATGCTGTATCCACCGTTATTGTTTCCTCCCAGGGTAACGTTGCCGGCAGCAAAGCTGCTGGAGTAAACCGTAAAAGTGGT
>JAJRWJ010000320.1 GCA_024276805.1 Gammaproteobacteria bacterium | reverse complement strand
ATCCAGCTGTGGCGCTTTTTCCAGGCAAAAAGCAGGAACAGCCAGGTTCTGGCGGCATTGTCCGGCGCCAATGAGCAGGCCTTGAGTCCCGATGAACAGGCATCCCAGGAAGAAATACAGACCCTCCGGGAGCGTTTGCAGGATGCCCTGAGCATCCTGAAGAAAACCCGTCTGGGCGGCCGTTCCGGCCGGCAGTTTCTGTATCAGCTGCCCTGGTATATCATCATCGGCCCACCGGGTTCGGGCAAGACCACGCTGTTGAAGAATTCCAATCTGAAATTCCCGCTGGCCGACCGCTATGGCAAAGATGCCATCCACGGCGTCGGCGGCACGCGCAACTGCGACTGGTGGTTTGCCGATGAAGCGGTGCTGCTGGATACCGCCGGCCGCTATACCACTCAGGACAGCCATGAACAGGTCGATCAGGCCGCCTGGCTGGGTTTTCTCGACCTGCTGAAAAAATACCGCAAGCGCCGACCGATCAATGGCGCCATCATTGCCGTCAGCATCTCCGACCTGCTGGAACAGAGCCAGGCGGAGCGGCAGGCGCAGGCGCGCGCCATCCGTCAGCGCATTCAGGAATTGCATGAACATTTCGGCATACGCTTCCCCATCTATCTGCTGTTTACCAAATGCGACCTGCTGGCCGGATTCATGGAATATTTCGATGATCTCAACCGGGACAATCGCGATCAGGTCTGGGGCGTCACCTTTGCACTGAATGAAGACGCTGCCAGCAACAACCTGGAACGTTTCCATGGTGAATTCGCCTTGCTGGAAGAGCGCCTGCAAAACCAACTGCTGGACAAACTGGAACGTGAACGCGGCAGTGAACGCCGCGACCTGATCTATACCTTCCCGCAACAGTTCAGCAGCCTTCGGGATGTCATCTACCCCTTTCTGGAAGAAATCTTCCAGACCACCCGCTATGAACATCCAGCCATGTTTCGCGGTATCTATTTCACCAGCGCCACCCAGGAAGGTTCGCCGATCGACCGCATCATGGGCTCCCTGGCACAAAATTTCGGCCTGGACAGACGAAGCAGCGCGGCCTATTCCGGCCAGGGCAAGAGTTTTTTCATCAATCGTCTGCTGAGTGACGTTATCTTTGCCGAATCCGGCCTGGCCGGCGCCAATCTGAAGTATGAAAAACAACGCACCTGGATGCAACGCACCGCCTTTGCCGCGGTCATCGCCGTGACCCTGATCATGGCATTGCTCTGGCTGACCAGTTTTGTGCGCAACAAGGCCTATATCAATGAAGTCGCCGCGCAGACCCAGTCGTTGCAGCAGGATCTCGACAAACTCGATCCAAAACAGAGCAACCCACTCGTGGTACTGCCTGTCCTGGAGAAGGCAAGGCACCTTCCGGGAGGCTATATCGACCAGCAACTGGGTACACCCTGGTCCCTCGATTTTGGCCTCTATCAGGGCGACAAACTGGGCAGGGCCAGCATCGATCTGTACCGCAAACTGCTCAACAATGTCTTCCTGCCGCGCCTGATGCTGCGCCTGGAGCAGCAGCTTCGGGAAAACACCGGCAATCCGGAGTTTCTCTATGAAGCATTGAAAGTGTATCTGATGCTGGCTGACAGCAAACATTACCACGCCACGGCGATCAGGGACTGGATCTCCCTGGACTGGAAGCACAACCTGCCTCTGGAAGTGACCACCGAACAACGCCATTCCCTGCAAAAAAACCTTTCCGCCCTGCTCGAAGTCCGACCCGCTCCGCTGCCCCGCCCGCTGAACGCCTCCCTGGTCCGGCAAACCCGCGGCATCCTCCGGCAGATACCGATGGCGGAAAGAGTCTATGCACTGTTGAAGCTGGAATTGAGCGATACCGACATTCCCGATTTTCGGGTCACCGACAAGGCCGGCAGCGATGGCCTGCTGGTACTGGACAGCAAAAGCGGCGACATCATCGATCTGACCGTCCCTGGTCTGTTTACCTGTGCCGGCTACGAGGATGTCTTCGTCAACAACAATCAACGCCTGACCAAACAATTGATCGGTGAAAGCTGGGTTTTGGGCACGCAAAAGCAAACTGTGCTGAGCGATGCACAATTGAAGGACCTGCGTCAGCAGGTTTTGCAGCTGTACCTGCAGGATTACATTCAACACTGGGATGACCTGCTGGCGGACATTCAGATAAAGCCTTTTTCCAATCAGACGCAAATGGTCGAGGTGCTGAATATCCTTTCTGGCGACAACTCCCCGTTGCGCTTGCTGCTGGTGGCTGTGGACAAGGAGACCAGCCTCGCTTGTCTGGCGAAAAAGGATCAGTCGCTGCTGGCCAAGGCGGAAAAAAAACTCAGTACAGGCCGTTCCGCACTGGACAAGATATTCGGTAGCAGCACAGAAGGGCGCAGCAGTCCGGCGCAACAGGTGAGCACCAATCTGGTCATCGATCATTTTCATGACCTGCATGAACTGGTCGCCGCGAAAAACGGCGCGCCGCCACCGTTGAACCGCGCCCTGGGCACGCTGAATGAACTGTATGTGTATTTGAATTCCCTGCAGAACGCCACCGGCGATGAACTGGTCCTGGAGCAGCGCAAACAGGTATTGCAGGTGATCGACAAAGTCAAACTGGCCGGCAAACGCAATCCTTTTCCACTGGACAAGATGCTGGCCGGCATCGCTTCCGGCAGCCAGAACATGGTCAGCGGCGGCGTCCGCAGGTATTTGAATTCCATGTGGAAATCCTCGGTACTACCTTTCTGCCGAAAAGCCATTCAGGGACTCTACCCCATCAACCCCGACAGCCGCCGGGAGATAACCTTCGAGGATTTCACCTATTTCTTCGCTCCCGGCGGCTTGATGGATGACTTCTTCAACAAATACCTGGCCTCATCGGTGGACAAGGGGGGGCGCACCTGGCGCTGGAATACCCGGGGTGGTGATACACCCGGCATATCCGCCGCCGCACTGCGGCAATTCCAGCACGCCGATACCATCAAAAACACCTTCTTCCGCATGGGCCGGCAGTCGCCCAAGGTCAGCTTCAAATTGAAACCCATATCCATGAGCCCCAATATCACGCAATTCATCATGGATGTGGACGGCCAGATTCTGACCTATGCACACGGGCCACTGCGTCCGGTAGCCATGCAATGGCCGGGACCCAACAATTCCGGCCAGGTGCGAATCCAGCTGCTGCCGCCGATCGCCGGCTATTCCGGACTCTCCAGGGAAGGCCCCTGGGCTTTGTTCCGGGCCTTCGATGAAGCCAGAATCACCCGTACTTCGGACCCCTCGCTGTTTATCATGACCTTCAATATCCAGAACCGGGAGGCCAAATTCGAATT
>JAJRWJ010000020.1 GCA_024276805.1 Gammaproteobacteria bacterium | reverse complement strand
AGCCATCCGGCTAACGGATCGGATGGGGGTGACTGGATGCCTTGCAGGGTTTGCAGTGGAAGCAGGCTCAAGGTCTCGAGGATCGCGGCATGGTTGTCCTGCTGCCGTGAGGCATCGAGCAACTGGTCCAGGACAATTCTTCCCCGGACGCTTTGCAGCAGCTCGCCGGAAAGGGAATAGGCAAAGGCGAGCGATTGATGATATGTTATTTGTTCGTTCAGATCGAGTAGGCTTGGCGATACCTGGGCGAGACGCTTCAGCGCCAGTCCGGCTTCTCCGGCGCCGAGGTGGATTTGCGCAACGATCAGATGCAATTTGTTGCGGTATCGGGGAGCGAGCTGCCGGGCGTCGATGGCATCCGCATAGGTTTTGGCATCCTGGATGTTTCCGGACTGGATAAAGGATTCAGCGGTCAATAGGCGGAAATAGTTTTGCTGTGTGGATTTTTCATTGGCCAGTTGTCGATACACCTGGGCGGCTTGTTTCGGTTGACCATTCTGCATCAGGCGTTCGGCTTTGGCGGCATTTTTCGCGTAGGGTTTGACGGTTGCCGATTTCCGGGAGCAGCCCGCTGTCAGCAGGATCGCGGCAACGAGCAAGAACAGGTAAAGGCGATTCATTAGCATCGATGAGTTCTGAGATAAACTGATTATTCCGTCAAGAGGGCTGAATGTCCAATCATTCTGGTAAATTATACGTTGTTGCAACACCAATAGGTAATTTAGCTGATTTCAGTGCCCGGGGTATAGCGGTATTGACCCGGGCCGACCTGATCGCCGCCGAAGATACCCGGCATGTCAGGATGTTGCTTAACCATTATGGCATCAGCAACAAGCTGGTTTCCCTGCATCAGCATAATGAGCAGAAGGCATCCAGAGCGCTGCTGGAAAAATTGCAGCAGGGTTTGTCCATTGCGCTGGTTTCCGATGCCGGGACGCCACTGCTCAGCGACCCCGGCATGCCGCTGGTGAGAATGGCCAGGGAGGCGGGTATCGAAGTTTCCCCCGTTCCGGGAGCCTGTGCATTGATCGCCGCGCTGTCGGCTGCGGGCCTGCCGGTCAGTCGGTTTTTGTTCGAGGGTTTTTTGCCCAGAAGCGGCGCGGCGCGCCGGGCTTTTTTTCTGGAAAGGCGGGACTGGCAGCTGACCTGGGTATTTTATGAGTCGAGCCACCGGATTCTGGCGGCTGTCGAGGATATGGCCACGGTGTTGCCGTTGCAGCGCAACATCGTGATTGCCCGGGAAATGACCAAGGTGCATGAAACCATTGTCAAAGACACGCTGGAAAAGGTGCTGGATCTGCTGCGCCAGGATGAAAACATGCGCAAAGGGGAATTTGTCGTGATCGTATCCGCCGCCCGGCCGGAGCAGAACAAGGCGGCAATCAGTGCCGAGCAGCAAAAGATACTGACAATTCTGCTCAGGGAGTGTTCGACCAGGAGCGCAGCGGCGCTGGCGGAGGAGATTACCGGCGCGCGAAAAAAGGATCTGTATCAGGCGGCATTGGCCCTGCGCGATGAACAATGAAGGAGAAACTGGTTGGTGTGGAATAAAAAAACCGATTGCCCGCTTCAGGCCATCGCTGGCCAGAGAAACGGACAATCGGTTACAAGCTATCTCCTGGGATAAGAGTCTACTGGATATGGCTGCAGGTTTAAATAGTTATTATTATTTAAAGAATATAAACTACAGGTTTATAAAAGAAGCATCAAATGGATAAATTCAACAGTATGGCTGTTTTCTGCCGCGTGGTGGAGCTGGGCACGCTGACTGCGGTAGCCAGAGAGATGCACATTTCCCCGATGATGATCAGTAAGTATATCGCTGATCTGGAAAAGAAACTGGGGGTCAGCCTGTTGAACCGCACAACCCGTAAAATCAGTCTGACGGAAGCCGGCGGCAAGTATTATCAGCGCAGCAAACAGATTCTCGAGGATGTCCTGGAGCTGGAGGAACAGACCCTGAAGTTGAGCAGTACTGTCACCGGGCTGTTGAAAATCAGTGCTCCCATCGATTTCGGCGGCATGCATATGGTGCCGGCAATCGATGCCTACCAGCGGCAAAACCCGGAAGTGTCGATACGCATGACCCTGGAGAACAGTGCGATCAATCTGGTCGATGGCAGTTTCGATCTGGCCATTCGGGTAACCGACGACCTGCATCCGGGGTTCGTCGCCAGGAAATTCACTGAAACCCGGCTGTGCCTGTATGCATCGCCAGGTTATCTCGCCGAGCACGGCAGTCCAACCTGCATCGATGATCTGGAGCGGCATTCCTGCCTGCATTTCATCGATACGCCGCATGGTGAACACTGGGTGTTCAAAGTTGACGGGAAAACAAAAAAAATAAAGCCGCAATGGCGCTTCGCATCCAACAATGGCCGCGCACTGGGGCAGGCCGCGGCATTGGGCATGGGTATCATCAACGCACCGGAGTTGTCGGTGGCGCCGTATTTGAGAGATGGCAGGCTGGTGGAAATACTGCACGAATATTCGCTGCAGACCGTTTCTGTCTATGCAATATATCCGCAGCGACGTTTTTTTCCAGCCAAGCTGACCACCTTCGTCAATTTTCTGGTGGCCTATTTTTCTCCCGGCGAAAGTCCGGTTTCTGCCAGTTCCCACAGGTTGCCGCCAGTCAATGAACGCAGCAAGGCCACCAGCTGATCGATCTCCCGGCCGCTGAGGTGTAGCGGCTTGAGCAAGGGGGAAAGCCCGGGGTTGGCCGCGCCGCCGCGATTGTAATAGCGCACCACCTGTTCCAGAGTGGTCAGTTGGCCATTGTGCATATAGGGGGCGGTAACGGCGATGTTTCTCAGCGTCGGAGTCTTGTATTTCCAGCGGTCATCTGGATTCAGCGTGATTTCGTACAGGCCCAGGTCATTGGCTCGGGGGCTGGAGACAGAGGTGATCTGTTCGCTGGAGACTGCAATTTTGATGCCGGGAGCGATCGTGATCTGATGGCTCAATGGTTGTCTGGACATGGACTGCCGGTAGCCGATACCGGTGTTGTGCAGCTGTTGATCGGTAAACAGCGCATGCTCCTTGCCGATCTGGTGGCAGGCCGAACAGCCGGCCTTGCCGGTAAACAGTTTGAATCCCTGTATTGCATCTGCTCCCATGGCATTGGCCTGTTTGCCGTAATACCAGCGGTCAAAGGGGGAATTTGCGCAATTCAGGGTGCGTTCATAGCTGGCGATGGCCATGCCGATGGCGGTCATGCCTGCCGGTTTGCCAAAAGCCTTTTCGAAGCGGCCGCGATAATCGGGCAGGGATTTGATTTTTTCCACGACGAAGCCGATCGAGGGGTTGCCCATTTCATTTTTTGCTAGCAGCGGTCCCCAGATCTGCTGCTCCAGCGTATATTCCCGGCCGTCATGAAAGAAGCGCTGCAGATAGCCGACATTCAAGATGGTCGGCGCGTTGCGTCTGCCGGTGCGGCCCTCGATACCCACCGAGGTGGCCATTTCATTGTTGCTGAAGCCCTGTCCGGGAATGTGGCACATGGCGCAGGACATGGTGTCGTTCAGTGACAGACGGCGATCGAAAAACAGCTTTTTGCCCAAGGCGATTTTTTCAGCGGTCAATGGGTTGTCGGTTGGCATGGTCATTGCCGGCAGGCCCAGCATTGCTTGTGTCGTGGCCGGTTGTTGCGTCGGGGCGGCGGGTTGCGCCGATCGAGTGCCGGACCGGGATTCCTCCAGCAGCAGGGTTTCGACATCATTGACCAGCGTGTCGGGATGCAGGAACGAAACGCTGTAAATATTGCGGATCTGACGCTGCTTGTCGATCAGATAGACGCGCAGCACATGGGAAAAAGTGCCGGTAAAGTTGCCCTGGGCGTCAGATATCCTGCTGACAGGCTGTTGGTAACCATCCAGGATTTCATCCAGGTCGGCCTGCGTTGCGCTACTCAGAAAGCGCCAGTCCAGACCTGGCGATTGCAGACCCTGGCCATATTCCGCCATGATCTCCGGCGTATCGTGATCCGGATTGAAACTCAACGTAAGCAAGCGGAGCTGCCGGGCGATTTCCGGCTGTTGCTGCAGACGGTTTTTCAGCCGGTAAAAAACCGCCGTTGCCAGAGGGCAGCCATTGACATCGTTGCAGGTGGAATAGATAAAGCTCAGCAGGATGACCTTGTCCTGGAACAAATCGTACAGCCGTGTGCTTGCGCCAGTGCTGTCCAGGACTTTGCCATCGGCAGCGGTATCGATCACCGGCAGATCATAGCTGCCTGGCGCGGGCGCGTCGAATGCCAGTTCTCCATAACCCGGCGCCAGTATCGTTCCGGCGGCTGAGGCGGCCGCCGAAACGACCAGGCTGCACAGCAGGACGGATATTCCAGGTAGTTTCATTATCGGCTGTCGGACAGCGCCAGCCGGTCAGTCGCGGTATTCGAACCGGCATACAGGGCATAGGCGCCAAAGCGCATCTGATGTGGTCTGCCCAGTTTTTCCGCGATGAAATCGATGGCGAATTGCTGCTGCAGCTGTTTACCGTCCCAGTGGTAGAGTTTCAGGAACTGCTCGTTGTCTTTACCTTTCTTGTCCCAGTTGGCCAGCAGCGAGGAGGTGTAGTACAGGCGTTTACCGTCCCAGCTGGAAGAAACCATGTTGACCTGTTTGCCAATGCTTTGCTCGAATACCTGCTTGGGATGAAACGGGTCGCTGATATCGAAAGCGCGGGTCTTGCCATCCATGAAGGTGTTTACCCACAGCAGACCATCGTCGCTTTGAATGGAGATGTCGACAGGCAACGGAATCTTGCTCGGGTCGCCGATATCGGCAACCTCCCTGGCCTGCCATGCGCCTTTGTCATCCTCGTAAATCAACCAGATTTTCGAGGTCAGGGCGGTGCTGGTGAAGCAGTAGTCGTGCTTGGCGCCCCAGGCGCAGCGGATTTCCAGCGGCGCACCGGGAACGTCGAAAATCTTTTTCGGCTGCCGGGTATGCAGATTCCAGACCACCACGGTATTGCCGAAGCGCTTCATGGCTTCCGGGTCGGTGAGCATTTTACCGAAGTCCATCATGTAGTTGTTCCAGCCGGTGAAGGAAGAACTGATCAGCACGTTCTTTCTCGGCAATGCCCTGACATCATAACCGTAGCCATCGGCGAACTTGCCGGTTTTGACCGCGCCGCGCAATTGCTGGTCGGTGGGCATCCAGTGCGTGGCGATATAGTTGCCGTCATTGCTGTATTCCACCATCGCCGTGCGGCCGCCATGATCCTGGCTGTTGGACAGGCCGGTGATCAGCATTCTGCCCGGCAGGGCATAGGTGGTATGGGGACCCACCACGCCGCCGGAGCGGGCGACGAAATCGCTGATGACCTTGTGCAGTCTGGGTTTGGCGGGGTCGCTGTGTACATCGAAAATGAAGATTTTGCTGGTATCCAGGCCGCCTGCCCAGAGATATTGCCGGTCATCGGTGAATCCGGAGTGGTGCGCTTCGTTTCTGCCGCCGACGGACAGGCTGGCAATCACCTTGCCATAATTTTTCGAAGCCGGATTGACGTCGACGGTGACCAGCTTGTCCTGGGCATCACCCACGCCTTCCATGCCCAGCGTCCAGACATAGACGAAATCCTCCTGGCCGGTGATTTTCGCCATATAGGGCGACATGCAGGTTTCATCGGCTTGCAGCTGCACCGGAAAATAGCTGGCAAGCATCAGCAACAAGCTGCACAACAGGCCTTTGGTCTTCATGAGCCTTCTCCGGTAGTGGGGTCGATGATGGTTCTGACCTGGTTGATCTGGTTGGCGGGAAAGCCGCCCTGCGCGGCATGTTCGGCAATGGTTTCGGCATCCGGGGCGATATACACGCAATAGATTTTATTGTCGGTGACATAGCTTTCCAGCCACTGTATGCGCGGTCCCATGCTGTTCAGCACCGAACAGGATTTTTCCGAGATGGCCTGCAGGTCGGCGGGGGATAATTTTCCGGCTTCCGGGATTTCCCGTTCTATGATGAATTTTGGCATGTTGAACCTCCTCAAGGTTAAATGCAGCAGTCAGCTGCGTTGTACGCGCCAGTTTGACGCGAAATAAAGAAAATGAATAGCTCGGCTTTATCAGATTTAAAAAATCATCATCGCAGGGTACCCAATGCATGCCAGAAAGCATGGTTTTGCTGTTATATGCCTGTATTATGGTGCGTAGTACGCACCTCGCATTGAATATTCTGTCAAGGCAAGGGCAATGGAAAATCAGACATTGTTCCTGAAATAACCCTGCAGCAGACTTTCGATACATTGCTGTAGCGGCCGAATGGAATGTTCGATTTTCATGCGCAGCAACGCACCCTGCCAGGCATTGACCAGCAGGTCGGCCATTTTCCGGGCGGAAAGATCACTGCGCAGTGTTCCCTGCTGCTGCGCGCGAACCAGACCCGCCGCCAGTTTTCCAGCATAGTCGTTGACTGCTGCCGCCAGGGCGAATCGGCATTTCTCGCTGGTGTCGCCGATTTCCCCCATCAGGTTGCCCAAAAGACAGCCGCCCTGATACTGATTGCCCTGCAGATCATCGATCAGGCGCTGGAAATAGCAGTTCAGCGCCGCCAGCGCATCGCTGTCGTGTTCTGCCAGGTCGCTGTCCAGCTGCTCGATGAACGGCGCAATATAATGCCGGATCACCTCCACGCCATAGTCTTCCTTGCTGTCGAAATAGTTGTAAAAGGAACCCTTCGGTATCCTGGCGGCTTCCAGTATCTCCTTGATGCCGGTACCGTGATAGCCCTTTTCGGTGAGCATCGTGACACCGATATCCAGTAGCCTGCTTTTATTGGCGTGTTTTTTTGAAACAGTTGGCATGCTCAAATTATGCGACCGGTCGTCTCAGATTGCAAGCGAATTATTCCCTGCCACAATGACGGTTCTTGAAAGAAGGAGTTTTCTAATCTGACAAAGTGGCATTCATCCGACATCCTTGGTCAGATTCTCTGCAAACTCGTCATGCTCGCCGGGAAGCGGGCATCCAGCGCCATGGACGGCATGTTTCAACCCGTCCCTGGAGCCTGGATTCCGGCTGTCCATGCCGGAATGACGATCTTTGAAAAAGGAATTATGTAATCTGACAAGGTGGAATTAATCAGTACCCGTCATTTACAGACGGACACTGTGTAGCGCTGCAGATTGATATTCGGCGTAAAAGGCACCCAGGGATAAGCATCTTGGGTTAAAGGAATGAGTTCAAAGTCTCCTGCTCGGCGTCAAACCAGTCCTGCATTTCCCAGCCGGTTTTAAAGCCGCGTTTTTCAGCCTTGAAATAGGCCGCCTCGGCAATCATTGCCTGAATATTGCCTGGCTGTACGGGATGCCGTGCAGGCGCTAGAGAGGCTGGTGTAAAGCCGTATTTCAGCAGCGCTAAAAAACTTTCTGCGGGTGCATTGCGCAGGCCAATTTTTTCAGGCTGAATTTCTGACAGGGTATTAAAAACACGATCCCAGATGGATAAAATGGCGCCATAGTTGCTGTCATGCTCGCTCCGTTTTGCGGAGTGATGCACGCGGTGCAGGGAGGGGACGATGAACAGCCACTT
>JAJRWJ010000319.1 GCA_024276805.1 Gammaproteobacteria bacterium | reverse complement strand
GCTGACAGTCGTAAAAACTCTTGTCCGCGGTTCCCCATGTGTTGTTTAGTGGATAACCAGTCAGAGCCAGTAAACACCTATCCATGGAATATTATATTCATAATCAATGACTGGCGGCCATCGATTATGCCGGCACTTCCTGGCGCCCGGATTCATTCCCGTCATTTCTCTATTTTGATGGCCAGAAATCTGGGACTGCCGCGGCGCTGTATCAATACCGCAACCGAGTTACCGGCTGCAATTCCTTCCACAAACTGTTCAAAATCGGCGACATCCTGGATGACATGATTTTGTATGCGCAAAATAACGTCACCACGCTGAATACCTGCTTCCCGCGCAGGGCCTTTTTGCACTTTCTGCACCAGAACACCACCTTTGATGACCTGGAACTGTTCTCTCTGTTCGGCAGTCAGGTCGGAAACAACCAGGCCGATGCGGCCAACCATTTTGAAAGTTGAATTTTCGGACGCGAGCTGCAGCTCTTCCTGGTCTGGAAGCAGCCCTATGCTGACCAGTATGGTTTTCTTTTCTCCCTGCCGGATTATTTTGACCCGCGCTTTTTCATCGATTGGCGTCATACCGACAATTGGCGGCAACTCTGCTGATGTCTCTATTTCCTGCCCGTTGAATTCGACGATTATATCGCCGATCATCAAGCCGGCTTTCTCCGCCGGACTATCCGGCACCACCCTGGAAACCAGCGCGCCATGAGGTCTGGACATGCCAAACGACTCCGCAAGTTCCCGCGTGACATCCTGAATCTGCACACCCAGCCAGCCCCGGGCCACCTTGCCGTGGGCCTTCAGCTGTTCCACCACGTTCATCGTGACTTCCATGGGAATGGCAAAGGACAAGCCCATGTAGCCACCAGAGCGACTATAGATCTGGGAATTCATACCCACCACTTGCCCATCCATGTTAAACAGTGGACCACCTGAATTGCCGGGATTGATTGCCACATCGGTCTGAATGAACGGCACATAATTATCGCCGGGCAGACTGCGCCCCTTGGCGCTTACAATACCCGCGGTAACGGAATGATCGAAACCAAAAGGCGTCCCGATTGCCAGAACCCATTCACCAACTTTAAGCTTTTTGGAGGAGCCTATTTCCACTACCGGCAGATCACTGGCCTCGAGTTTCAGCAGTGCCACATCGGTTCGTGGATCGGAGCCAATCAGCTTTGCTTCCAGCTCCCGCCGATCAGTCAGCTTCACGATGATTTCATCGGCATCCTTGACCACATGGTGATTGGTCAAAACATAGCCATCGCTGGAAATGATGAAACCGGAACCCAACGATTTGGATTCACGCGGCATGAATCCACCACCCGGCCCCTGGAAGAAATGTTTGAAAAACTCATCGAAAGGAGTTCCCTCGGGGATTTGTGGTTCGCCCATCGGTTCCGGTTCAGGCGCCTTCTGCGTAGTGCTGATATTGACGACAGCCGCGCCATTTTTTTCGACCAATCCAGTAAAATCGGGCAATTGTGCAAAAACCGGCTGCATGACCAGCAGCAGCCCCATGACCTGGATTCCCGCCCGACCTAACCTCTGAAACATAAATCCTCCAATTCTGTTGAATAAATTAGTTAGCGTCTATAAACACCCATCCCTGGGATGTTCATAGCATTAAAACAACCCATGCGATGAGTATATACACTATCAGTGTATCAGTGGCTCGAGGCCATTGATACAGTCGGCATATCCTTGTACCGAATAATTCCCGTCTATTTAAAAACGATGCGTTATTCTGCATATCAGGGCATCCTGTACAAGCAGCCCTCAAGCATCTCATTGATGATCGATGGCCAAGGTGCACTTGGTGGATAACAAATTTGCGATGGACTGCGTGCGGCTGAACCAGGCAAAAACCAGGGCGAGCGCGACTTGGTTGCTCATATTATTTCAGGATCACGCCTTCGGCAATGAACTTGACCGTTTTTGCTGGCACTTCCCCCATGACCGTGACCTGATAGGCATCGATATCACGGGTATAGAAATTGGTTGAACCCGTCGTTTTGAACCCTGACTGCAATTCCTTGTCTTTTTTTTCCAAATATACAGATACCGTTGCAAACCCGTCGCTGAGCAACAAATGCTCGACATAGGTTTCCCGATTGTGCATTTTGCGCCGTGCAAAAAACTCCTGGTGAAAGCCGTCCGGTATATTTTCCAGGATAAAACTTGCTTCTGTGAAAGGCAGCCTGGTCAGACGATGGATATGTCGGGTCCGCTGGGTATTCTGTACAATCAATGCCTGGATGTCACTATGTGGCATGGTCCCGTCCAGCACGACTTCGGTGAATGCCACCTGTTCGATCGGCAGGCCGGCAGAATTGATCATCTGGTGTTTCAAGGGTAAAAAGTTGTCCAGGCTTATCCAGACCTTGCCGGCATAACGGTAATCATCCCTGGGGATTATCGAGACAACCTGCGCAGGCAGCAGTGCAATTTTTTCCTTTTTTTCCAGACCAAAAACGTAATATTTGCCCAACTCCTGCAGATTATCCGGGAAATCAAACAAAAATGAACGTTGCGCCGGTCGGTGATCGATGATGACATCGTTGCTGTCCAGATAGACACAAACCACTTTATCGGCTTCCCTGACAATTTCCCGCATCGGCGAATTCAATGCCATCAGGCGCTCTTGTTCAACGCCATTCTCGACACTATGATACAGCTTCATGGCATCCAGCTTGCCATTGCGATAGATAACCAGTGTTCCCTGATAATCGAGGGTCCGCATCGCCTGTATCATATTGGCCAGCATGTGCAGGGCCTTGGATTGCCTGACTTCCGCCTGGGCAGACTGCAGCAAAAGCAGCATGGCGAAAAACAGCAGGCGCTTATTCCCTGGCAAAAACATCGTTATTTTCCGTAACTGGCAGTTCTGGCATAGTTGTGCAATACCGAGTCCGGCGGATACAAGACGCCCTGATGCGCCTCCAGGTAGTCATAATACGGAGGGGATGGGGGTTGCGGCGCTGAAACTGCCGCCCATTGTTCATTTTCATCCTGATCCTGAACCCCGGTGTCGTCACTTGCCACTATTTGCAGTGCCTGAATATTGTTTTCCTGTGTTTGTGACAAGCTGCCTAATACGATGACGGCAACGATTACAACCGATGCGGCAACCGCCAGCAAGGTTTTATAATTTTTTCTCAGACGCAGCCTGTGGGGTAAAAACTGCACATTCTCCTGTTTGATTTGCTGGCTGATCCGTTTGACAAAATTTGCATCGGGGGGGGAGTGCAAATCTGTTTTGAGCGCTTCCCTGGCAATCTGATAGCGATACAACTTTGCCTCGAGGCCAGGATTATCGATGATTTGATCAAGCAATATCAGTGCCTGGTCAACGGGCAGATCATCATCTATAAATTGCGAAATTTTACAGTGTAATTCTTCCTGCATCGAAACTCACCGATTATCGAGCAATGGGGTTAATTTGTTATCGATTGCCTCACGAGCCCTGAAGATCCGTGATCGAACCGTGCCTACCGGGCAATCCATGGCCTGCGCAATCTCCTCGTAACTCATTCCCTCGAACTCCCGCAGCATGATCGCCATACGCATCTCTTCCGGCAATTTATCGATTGCTGATTTGATTGCGGCAACGATTTCCTCGTTGAACAACTGCTGCTCGGGCGTCTCCATACTGCGTAATTGCGGAATATTGCCGACTTGCTCGGCTTCCTGGATATCCACTTCATATTGTGAATAGCGCCTGGCTCTGGAAACCAGATAATTTTTTGCCGTATTGATGGCGATCCTGTACAGCCAAGTATAAAAAGCACTGTCGCCACGAAAATTATTCAGCGCACGATACGCCTTGATGAAAGATTCCTGTGCGACATCCTGGGCCTCACTGGGGTCTTTTACATAGCGATTCACTATCTGGATAATCTTGTGCTGGTATTTTCGGACCAAATGATCATAGGCGGATTTATCGCCCTGCTGAACCCGCAGAACCAGCTCCTGATCAATTTGTTCACTTGTCCGCGCCTGGTCGTTCACAAAAACCTATCGATGTATGGATGGACAGGAAAGAACCGTATAAGTTCTATGGATTCTGGAATATTTTACAGGGGAATCCAGATTAATAAGTACCCCTCAAGGATTTTCTTTTACAGGTAAAAGCTTTATTATCCTAAATATAAATAATAAAACCAAATTTACCGAAGATTCCCAACCCAAATGAAACAACACACATAGACATGCCGCAACGAACTTACGATGTCTTCATTATCGGCAGCGGTATCGCCGGTCTGAGTCTGGCGCTGAGACTGGCGGATGAGGCGCAAGTGGCAGTGGTATCGAAATTTGCCCTGACCGATGGCGGCACCTATTACGCACAGGGCGGCATATCCGCAGTACTGGATGCCCATGATTCGGTTGCCTCGCATATCGAGGATACCATGAATGCCGGCGCCGGACTTTGCCAACCCGAAATCGTCGAATTGACCGTTGCACATGGCAAGGAGTGCATCGACTGGCTGCTCGAACAGGGCGTGCCATTCACCGAAGAGCAGACCCGGAGCGGTGAAAAACAGCTGCATCTGCACCGCGAAGGGGGGCATTCCCATCGTCGTATCGTGCATGCGGGTGATGCCACGGGTAAAGCCATCTCATTGTCACTGATAGAAAAGGCCCGTTCCCACCCGAATATTCATCTGTTTGAAAACCATAATGTTATCGATTTGATTACCAGCAAAAAACTGGGCCTGGAAAAACAGCGGGTGGTTGGCGCCTATGTGTTGAATAACAAGAAACACCAGGTCCTCGCCATTGCCTCGCGCATCGTCGTACTGGCCACCGGCGGCGCCAGCAAAGTCTATCTGTATACCAGCAACCCGAATGTCTCCACCGGCGACGGAATGGCCCTGGCCTGGCGGGCCGGCTGCCGTATCGCCAATATGGAATTCATACAATTTCATCCCACCTGCCTGTATCATCCGGAAGCAAATTCATTTTTAATCAGTGAGGCGGTCAGAGGCGAAGGGGGTAAATTGATTCTGCCGGATGGCTCGCCATTCATGAACAACTATGACCCCCGGGAGGAGCTGGCTCCCCGGGATATAGTCGCCCGCGCCATCGACCACCAGATCAAGAAGCTGGGCATCGAGTGCGTGTATCTGGATATCAGCCATAGAAGCAGCAGCTTCATTCAGGAGCATTTCCCGACCATCTATCAGCGCTGCCTGAAATTCAACATCGACATCAGCAAGGAACCCATACCAGTCGTGCCGGCGGCGCATTACACCTGCGGCGGCGTGCTGACCGACAGCCATGCGCGTACTGATATTCCCGGACTGTACGCCATTGGCGAAGTCGCCTGTACCGGCTTGCACGGCGCAAACCGTATGGCCAGCAATTCGCTGCTGGAATGCCTGGTGTTCGCTGCCCGGGCCAGTCGCAATATTGTCGAAATCCTCGATAAAATACCCGCCCCTCCAGATCTGCCCGACTGGGACGAATCACAGGTCAGCGATTCGGATGAAGAAGTGGTGGTGGCACATAATTGGGATGAACTGCGTCGTTTCATGTGGGATTATGTCGGCATCGTCAGAACCGACAAGCGTCTGGCCAGGGCCATGCATCGCATCAGATTGCTGCAGGACGAGATTGCTGAATATTATGGCAATTTCAGGATCACCAGCGATCTGCTGGAACTGCGTAATCTGGTCATTGTCGGCGAACTGATCATCCGCTGTGCACAAAACAGAAAGGAAAGCCGCGGGCTGCACTACACCCTGGACTACCCCGAGCCCGATACCAGCAAAACACCACAAAACACCATTCTGAAACCGCCGGAGTAATATGGCAGCTATTTTCATTTGCCGGTTGATGTATTGTAAGCATATGTTTATTAATTCTACTCTTTGTCAGATTACATCATCCTTTTTTTCAAAGATCGTCAATGATATTACC
Source organism: Gammaproteobacteria bacterium (assembly GCA_024276805.1). Taxonomy (GTDB): domain Bacteria; phylum Pseudomonadota; class Gammaproteobacteria; order Methylococcales; family Methylomonadaceae; genus JANEMG01. The sequence continues at coordinate 7,550 of JAJRWJ010000319.1, read as the reverse complement.
CTGCTCATCGATCAGACCGACTGCCAGAAAGATGACCACCAGATAGCCTGACGAGTCCTTGCCGTTGAACCAGTAATGCTTGCTGCCAGGGCCATTGCCCTTGTGCCAGTAATATTTGCTGCCGCGGCCATTGCCATTTTGCCAATAATATCTGCTGCCGGCCGCTTTGCCCGTTTGCCAATAGTATTTACTGCCGGGCGCCTTGCCTGTTTCCCAGTATTTCCTGCTGCCCACCCCGGCATTGTTTTCCCAGTAGCTTTTACTGCCCGGCGATTCCAGGCCCAGCCAATAATATCTGCTGCCCAGAGACTTGCCATGCTTCCAGTAATACCTGGATGCTTCGGCTTCACACAGTAAGCTGCCTGCCACGGACAAGGCAAGCAGCATCTGCATCCCGATTGGTATTTTTTTCATTGTTTCGCCTCTTCACCCCGGGTTGGATCCCTCATGCAAAGCATTATCGAGAAAAAAAGCGCACCGCTGCTGCCCGGCAAACTGCCAACCTGGGGCTGCACTTTGTTCCGCTCACGCCATGACCATACTGTACTACTGTACTAACGTACAATAGTATTTTTCAAAAAAATAGTTTACCGTCTGGCATACACGCATTGACTTGGCACAGGGAAGGGTATTATGGATGTCAAGCAGTTCAGTTCCTTTTACTTTGTCGCCCCAATGATGTACAAATCATTTATTGTTTTGCTCTTTTTGCTCGATATTCAAAACTGCCTGGCATCGGCTGTCACGCTCGAAGCACAGAGGACGGCCTTTTTGCATACCGAAAAATTGCTCGACAAGGGCGCCAGCAAGGCAGTTGTGGAAAATCTGCAAGGGTTGCGGGGATACCCATTATACCCTTATCTGATGTTTCGCTGGCTGAAAGGCAATCTGCATCTGACCGAGCAGATCGAAACTTTTCTCGCTGATTACCCCGATTCCCGTTTTGCTGCACTTTTGCGGGAAGAATGGCTGGCTTACCTCGCCGATCACCAGCAATGGCGGGTATTTCTCGAACATTATCAAAATTCCGGCAATCTGAACCTGGACTGCTCCCATCACTGGGCGCTGCAACAGACGGGCCAACAGCGGCAGGCACTGACAGGCGCCGGGAAACTGTGGCTGAACAGTCAACAGCCATGGCCCCGGCAATGCCAACCACTGTTTACGGCATTTCTCCGTTCGGATTCATTCACCGAGGATCTGCTCTGGCAAAAATTTGCCCTGGATCTGCAACACCGCGATATCTCCAGTGCAAAAAATCTGCGCGAACTGATGACCCCGGAGGACAGAAAAATTTCTGACTTCTGGCTGCGCATCGACCGGGAGCCGGCTCTGGTCAATGACTATGCAACATGGGATCCGGACATGCACCAGGCTGGCCGGATTTTTTCCCACGGCATCAGGCGTCTGGCCCGAAAAAACCTGGAACAGGCCATTACCCTATGGGATTCCGGTAAACACTCCTTTCATCTGACGCATTTTCAAATCGACCAGCTGGACAAGGAGCTGGCGATCAAACTGGTACAGGGAAGAAACAAATCGGCCTTTGAGCGCTTCAGACGGCTGTTCAACAATGATCAGGAAATCAGGGAATGGCGGGTCAGAGCGGCGTTGCTGGAACAGAACTGGCAGCATGTCGACGAGGCGCTGCAACGCCTGACCAGCCAGGAGAAACAACTGCCGAAATGGCAATACTGGCAGGCCCGGGCCTATTGGCAACTCGGCAACAGACAGCAGGCGCAGAAGATATTCCAGCGGCTGGCCAGAAGCAGCAGCTTCTATGGTTTCGTTGCCGCCGACTATATTGGCGAACACTATCAGATCGGTGCGGCGCCGCTGCACAGAGAGCGGCTGAAGCTGACCCGTTTCAGGGAAAGCAATGCCTTCAAGGCCATACTGGAATTCCAGCATTTCGGTCGTCATGAGCAGGCACGCCAGCAATGGCGGTTCGCGATTCAGCGGTTAAACCACTGGCAGCTTCCCGCAGCGGCGTATATTGCCCAGGAGATGGGCTGGAAGCGCCTGGCCATGGCAACACTGATTCAGGCGGAACTGAGAGATGATGTCATCTCCAGATTTCCGATCGCCTACCGGGAAAAAGTCCTGAAACATGCAAAAAGAAGCAATCTCGACCCGGCCATCGTGTTTGGCCTGATCCGCCGGGAAAGCGGCTTCGACGAGGCGGCGCTCTCTCCGGTGGGCGCCCGCGGCCTGATGCAGATCATGCCGCAGACAGGCCGGCAGATCGCAAAAAACCTGCGCGAACCCTGGCTTTCGGCAAATGCGCTGTTCGACCCGGAGCGCAACCTGAAATATGGCACCTATTATTATCGGCAGATGATGAACCGCTTCGATGGCCATTTTGTCCTGGCCGCAGCCGCCTACAACGCCGGTCCACACCGGGTCAAACGCTGGTTACCGGATGGCCGGGCACTGCCTGCCGATATCTGGATCGAGATGATACCCTTCGATGAAACCAGGAAATATGTGGCTGCGGTGCTGACCTACGCGATGATCTATCAGCAGCGGCTGCACAGAAACACCCTGAAGTTGTTGGATCTCCTCGGCAAGGTACCGCCAGGAAAAACCTGACCGGCTGTGCGCCGCAGTTACGCGCCTGCCAGACAACCTCTTACATGCTGACCGCCATGCGCTTCGCCCCCCAGCTGCCAGGCTGTTCTTCAAAATGGCCTGCACACCTGGCGCCACAGGCTTTGCAGCAGCCGGCCTTGTCCAGGTTCCATTCCGAGAGCTGATACCAGTCGCGGCCGATCAGCAGGGCTCCACAGGCATGGCAGTAAGTACTGTCCGCAGATTTCTCATGGACATTACCCACATAGGCATAGTGTACACCGTTGTTCAAGGCGATATTTCGCGCCTTCAGCAGTGATGCTGCCGGTGTAGGCGGTTTATCACGCATTTTCCAGTCTGGATGGAAAGCGGAAAAATGCATCGGCACATCCGCGCCGAGATTATCGACCACCCAGCGGCTCATTTCATCCAGTTCCGCATCGGAATCATTTTCACCGGGAATGATCAGGGTCGTCAATTCCAGCCACACCGACGTTTCATGCTTGATGTATTGCAGCGTATCCAGAACCGGGGCCAGATGGCCGCCGGTGATCTTGTGATAGAAACGCTCGGTGAAGGCCTTCAGGTCGATATTGGCCGCATCCATCATGCCATAGAACTCCGCCCTGGGTTCGGGACAGACATAGCCTGCGGACACGGCCACCGATTTGATCCCAAGCGCTCGGCATGCGGCGGCAGTATCCAGCGCATATTCATGGAATATTACCGGATCGTTGTAGGTGTAGGCGACACTTTTACAGCCAAGCTCCTGCGCCGTTCTGGCGATCGCCTCCGGCTCCGCCTGACTCATCAGGGTATCCATTTCCCGGGACTTGCTGATATCCCAGTTCTGACAAAACTTGCAAGCCAGGTTGCAGCCGGCAGTGCCAAAGGAAAAAACCGCACTGCCTGGATAGAAATGGTTCAGCGGCTTCTTTTCGATGGGATCCACGGCAAAGCCGCTGGACCTGCCGTAACTGGTCATGACAATCTGATTATGCAGGTTCTGTCTGACGAAACACAGCCCGCGCTGCTGGTCATGTAATTTACAAAACCTGGGGCACAGATCGCACTGGATACGACCATCATCGAGCGCATGCCAATAGTGGGTCGAGACGGTATCGGGTGTAATCCTGTGATGCATAATTTCCCCTCCCAGAGACTCTGGTTCTTCAACTTGACACTGTCGCAGTGTTATGCGCTTCGGACGATTAATACTTGTATTTTGCACCCAACGGGCTTATAAAGTAAACATCAAGTCAATTCCCTGTCCAGTACAGTGAGGGAGGAATCATGAGCCTGATCAGACAACCAGCCGTTGCCGGTGCATTCTATCCGGCGGACCCTAAAAAGCTGCATGAAATGATGCGGCATTACCTAAGCGATAGTCAGAAAGTCGAAAAAGTTCCCAAGGCGATCATCGTCCCCCATGCCGGCTATATCTATTCCGGCCCGATTGCCGCTACCGCCTATGCGCGACTGCAGAACAGCCACGACAGCATTACCCGCGTGGTCTTGCTCGGCCCTTCGCACCGGGTTGGCTTTCAGGGGCTGGCAGTCAGCAGCGCCGACACCTTTGCCACGCCGCTGGGCAATATTCCGGTCGATACCGAATCGGTGCAAAACATTGCCGCACTGCCCTATGTGCATTACCTCGACCAGGCCCATGTCATGGAGCACAGCCTGGAAGTGCATCTGCCTTTTCTCCAGGAAGTTCTGGACAGTTTCAGCCTGGTGCCCATCGTGGTTGGCGACGCAACGGCAGAACAGGTCAGTCAGATTCTGGAGTTGCTCTGGGGCGGGCCGGAGACCCTGATCGTAATCAGTTCCGATTTGAGTCATTACCATGATTATGCCACGGCAAGGCAAATGGACAAAGCCACTTCAGAGCATATCGAAGCGCTGCAATATGAACTGCTGGACTATGAATCGGCCTGCGGCAGAGTGCCGATCTGCGGTCTGTTGGCGCTGGCGAGAAAGAAATCCCTGCAGGTAAAAACCATCGACTTGAGAAACTCCGGAGACACCGCCGGAGACAAAAGCCGGGTTGTAGGTTATGGCGCCTATGTCATTGACTGAAGAAAACCGGCAGCGCCTTCTGCAGCTCGCTCGGGATTCCATCGAACACGGCCTGCAAACCGGACGGCCCCTGCCGGTCAGGCTGCGGGACTTTCCGCCGGAATTGACCGAACCCCGCGCCACATTCGTCACGTTAGAAAAAAATAATCGGCTGCGCGGCTGCATCGGTATGTTGGAAGCGGTGCGGCCTCTGGCCCAGGATATCGCTGAAAATGCCTTTTCCGCGGCCTTTCGGGATCCCCGCTTTCCGCCTCTGGAAGCCACCGAACTGCCGGAACTGAGCATTCATCTGTCCATACTCAGCCCTGCTGAAGAGATGACATTCTCATCGCAGGAAGACCTGCTGGCACAGCTGCGGCCGGGAATCGACGGACTGATCATGCAGGAAGGGCATCGTCGCGGTACGTTTCTGCCAACGGTCTGGGAGTCGCTGCCCACCCCGGAACAGTTTCTCAGTCATCTGAAACAGAAAGCCGGCCTGCCCCCCGATTACTGGTCCGATACGCTCAAGGTGTTTCGCTATACCACAGAGTTGATCGAATGACCGTCATGGCCGGCTGTTTTACCGGGATGCTGTACCCACCTGAGCCATCATCCATCGCTAAAGGCAACAAATTCCTGCAGTAGAGGCCGGATAAGCGAAGCGCATCCGGCAAAACCGCGGCGCCAGGCCCTCGCAAACAGCGGCGCCAGCATGCCGGATGCGCTGCCGCTTATCCGGCCTGCAAATACTGGACACGCGGCATTTGTCAGGCCTGTTCATGGCAAGGCAAAAGGCGGATGGCGCTGCGCTTATCCGCCCTGTCGAGGTGGATACCTTCATTCAACAGGTGATAAGAAAACGCTTTTGTAGACTCTTCGCATGTGACATCAGCATTTCGGCGGTTCATTTGTAGCAATCTATAGCAAGGTTTTTCAACGTAGCCATCGGCAAAAAAGGGCTGCCGGAGTGATGATGTCATGTGCAGAGAGTATATTTTACAGTGTTTTCAGGTACTCGATCAGGCTGTCCTTGTCGGATTCTGACAGGCCGGTGCCGAACAGATGCCCTTCATTGCCATTGCCTTTTCTCGCCACATCGTAGCGGGTACCGACTTTTTCCGCTTCCAGCCCCTGCACAATGAAGCCGACATTGACCGGATCGTAGACGTCATAACCCCGGTAGAAAACGCGCGGCCGCTCCTCAGGCGCTTTCAGCAAATCCCTGAGGGTCGGCACTGAGCCGTTGTGCAGGTAAGGAGCGCGCAGCCAGATGCCATCGAGATGCTGGACATTGTAACCGGGCAGATCTTCCTCGACCAATCCGCGCCGTTCCAGGCCCATGCCGGCGACCACCTGATTGGCCAGAATTGCATATTTCCTGCCCCAGGTGTCCAACCTGTCGCGATTGGTTCCCACCTCGGCTAGCGGCAGCGGCCGGCCGACCTTGTCACTGTCCTCGGCGTGACAGGAAGCGCAGTGCCGATCGAAAATTCCCTTGCCGCCTGCAGCTTTCCCGGCATCGACAGGATAGGGAAATTCAGGTGGCGGCGTTTTTTTCGCATAATCGGTGATCCACTGCACATGAGTGACGAATTCCCCGGCATCATGGGGCTCGGCGCCGAGCAATCCCAGTGCGGAATCCATCACCACCGAATAGGCGTCCCAGGTATCTCCGGCCAGATTCAGACGCTGCGGGTTGGGATCGCCGGGTTTGTTGTCATACTTCTTGAGATTCCAGATGGAAGGAAAATCAGTCGGGCCAAAAGTACCATCGTCCGGCGGCTGCACCTCGATCATGAAGTATTTGGTCAGATTCATGGCATCATCCCGGCCCCGTCCCCATTCAGGATAGGCATCGTTATAGATCCACTGGAATTGCGCCTCACGCTCCAGCAGCCGCTTTTTGGTGATGGGAATGATAAAGAAGCGGTACAGCATTTTGTCGATGAAATCCAGCTTGGTATTCAATTCTATCTGTACCAGGATATTGTCGCTGTTGAAGCGGGGATCCTTGGCGCAGTCCACGATAAACCGGAAGAATGCCTCGACATTGCTGGTATGACCAGGCCCCAGCGGCAGAAAAACCGGCTGCGCATCGGGGGAAGTACGGTATTTCATGGTATGACAGACGGCGCAATTATTGGCGACCCGGGGGAAACCGATGGTCTTTTTGGTGAAGCCCACGGGCAGTTCCATACCCTGCTCCCAGGGTATGCCCAGGGAGGCATATCCGCCCGGCCCGGGGAGCTTGTCCGGAAACATTCTCGGCAACACGATGAAGATCCAGTAAGGGATGCCGGCATCCCATTCCGCACCGATCGATGCATACATGAAACGGGTGGCGTCATCACGCATCACCCAGTCCGGCTGGGGGTGCTCGCGAAATCCGCGGTCCCAGGCAATATAACCCACAATCCCCCCGAGAAAAAGCCCAATGACCAGCAATACGATCAGTCCTGTCTTCAGCTTTTGGCAGTTGTGTTTGTTCAGTTTGTCGCTGGTCATCGGCTTTCTCCCAATCAGAAGGTTTTCAGGTATTCCAGCAATGCTGTTTTCTTGTCTTCCGGCAGTTCCGTACCGAAAGCCTTCCCTTCATGCCCCTGGTTGCCATTACCGGCAATTCGGGTATTGAATTTGAAGTACTTTCTGCCCGCGGCATCTTCCGTCTGTGTGGCAACGAAGCCGACATTGACCGGATCATAGATGTCATTGCCTCGATAGAACGTCTTGGGCCGCTGGGCGGCGGGCTGCAACAAATCCCGCAGCGTCGGCACCGAACCATTGTGCAGATAGGGCGCGCGCAGCCAGATGCCATCGAGTGGCATGTTGGCATAGCCGTTGGTCTTGCGATAATGTTTGTAGCGATAGGTGTCTTCTTCGGCAGCCACTGCCGCACTCCGTCCGGCCAGACCATCCTG
>JAJRWJ010000318.1 GCA_024276805.1 Gammaproteobacteria bacterium | reverse complement strand
CTGTTTCAAAGGGATTTCTTTTACCTTGAAGCCGTTGTGTACTGCCAGAATTGGAATGAAACGATGCAGGTCGCCATACAGAGCAACTTTTTCCATGACACAGCGGTTCATCAAGCGCACACCACAGGAAATATCCCGGAAAGATTCTTTTACCAGATAATTGGTGATGCCATGAAAAATGCCCGCCTGGATACGATTCAGCCAGTTGTCCCGCCGGGGATATCTTGCACCAAATGCCAGATCGATATCATCAGTAAAACTGTCCAGTAATTTCTGGAGCTCTTCGGGGACAACTTGAAAATAAGCGGGAAGTGTCAGGATTCGCATGCCTGTCGATTCCTTGAAGGCTGCACTCAATGCTTTTGCTTCGCCAAATGCCCTATGAAACCTCAAGATTTTGATGATTTCAGGATTTTCTTCCTGCAAATGCGTCAATGGCTTTTCGACATCAGGAAACTCGCCATCCAGTACAAAGATAAATTCATAACTTAACCCGTTCTGCTCGATTATCTTGCGATGTCTTTGAAATATTTCAACAATATCATCATATCTTTCACAAACAGGAACTATTACAGAAATATCCACTGCTGAATTGTTTTTATCCTGATCTATACTAACCATGTTAACCTTTATGTCTGATGCTTGCCGTATTTTACGGCGAGTTCACATATGAATCCGTAGCCAAACAAAATCAAACCATTAATGGCAAACAATATTGAAACGCCTGGTAAGACAATGTTCAGCTGAACATTAGCTGCCTGCAGTAAAACAAATATAAGCGCAATAAAAATTGAAAAGAAGCCCAGCATGCCAAACCAGGCCATTGGCCGATCAGTAAAATTCAGAATCAGCCGCAGGGTAAACAAATCGAAAAACACTTTCCAGATTCTTGAGAATCCATATTTACTCTCGCCCAGGGTTCTCGGATGATGCTGGACGACTATCTCTCCGACACGCGCACCCTGGAGAAAAGCAAATGCGGGAATAAAACGGTGCATTTCGGAGTACAAATGGACTTTTTTCAAGATGGCCGTATTATACGCTTTCAGGGAACAGCCATTATCGTGTATCTTCACCCCGGTGACATACGATAACAGGAAATTTGCAACAATCGACGGTATACAGCGCAAAATGCTGTCCTTGCGGTTTTTTCTCCAGCCGCTGACTACATCATAGCCTTCCCGCATTTTTTCCAGCAGCCTTTGGATATCAGCGGGATCATTCTGCAAATCACCATCCATGGTAATGATAATGTCGCCACGAGCATGATCGATGCCTGCCTGCATCGCCTGCGTCTGACCAAAATTGCGGCGAAATTTGATGATCCGCAAACTTTCTGTATGCAATTTCTGCAGCTTCAACGCTTCAAAGGTTCTGTCTGTACTGCCATCATCGATCGCTATGATTTCAAAACTGCCACCTACCTTTGACATCGCATCGACAACCTTTTCGATCATCAACGGGATATTTTCTTCCTCATTATAAAATGGAATAACAATACTGTAATTCATGCCGATAGCAGTCTTGAGTTTACTTTGAAATGATATTTATTGAGCGAGGCATCTGTTGCACATATGGTCTGTTCACTTGCAGCCTGTGAATGAAGCAGCCAAGTTATAATGTCAATGCCCAACGAATTTATTTATCAAACATCACAGGCCTCTGCCATTATTAGTTTAATAGACGCACTCAACGCCATGACATGTCATCCTGATAGGAATTGTTGGGTAAACACATAGTATACCGACATTACCTGCCTGTAAGACGAGAATTTGGCGGTTTTTGCAGAGCTGGGAGTCATGAATAATCAGGTTTGATTATGGCAGAAAATCAGATAATGTCTATTTCAATCTGCCATTTCTTTATTTTTTCCACCGACTTGCACCTGAATCAAAGGGGAACTTAGAACAAAAGAACAAAGCCCTTCAGATTACGTATGACCCTCAGCGATGCCGAAACCTTATAAATCCTGTCACCCCGACGCAAGGAGGGTTCTTTATCGTTCCCATGCTCTGCGTGGGAATGCATCGAGTGACGCTCCACGTCACGGAACGCGGAAGCGTTCCCGGATGGATTCTCACGGGGACCGTGGAAATCATATCTTTCTGTGTTGTAGACTAAACATAGGCTGTCAGTGATGGCCAGGCAGTGCTTGAACGTGATTATCATTTAGGAAATGGCCGGGGCTTGTGGGTAATCAGGAAAGCCTTTGCTCCAGTATCGCATAAACCTTCTGCACGGCGCCTTGATTATCCAGTACAAATCTTTTGCCTCGTTCCGCCAGCCGTTTTCTTTGCTGTGCATCCCGCAACAGGCGTTCTGTCTGCTCCTGCAGTTCGGCGACATCCCGGCATTGCAGTGCCGCCTTGGCAGTGCGCAGACCTTTGGCTATCTCCTTGAAGTTATGCATGTGCGGACCAAACATCACCGGAACAGCCAATGCCGCCGGCTCGAGCACATTATGGCCACCGACCGGAACCATGCTGCCCGCGACAAAAGCCAGATCGGCCGCGGCATAGAGTATTTTCAGCTCACCCATGGTGTCCACCACATAAACATCCGTCTGCTGTTGGCAAGGTTTGCCGTCGGTACGCAGCTGTACCTGAAAATGTTCGCGTCGAGCCAGACTTTTTACTTCGGAAAATCTCTCCGGATGTCTGGGCACCAGCATCAGCAGCAATTGCGGGAAATGCTGTTTCAATTGCCGGTAGCAGGAAAGGAATATCTGGTCTTCCCCCTTATGGGTACTGGCAACAATCCAGACCAGCCGTCCGGGGAATGTCGTTTCTTTCAAGGTCGCGCCCTGCTCACCAATATCATCCGGCAGATCCAGATCGAATTTGATGTTACCAGTGACGGCAACGCTGTTTTCTCTGGCGCCCAGTTCCATGAAGCGTCTGGCATCCTCTGCAGTCTGCGCGGCAATACTGTCCACCTGGGCCAGGCAGAATTGCACCAGGGACGGTATTTTTTGATAGCGCCGAAAGGATTTTTCCGACAGTCTGGCATTGGCAATCACCAGCGGAATGTTGTTTTTTCCGCACTGATCGAATAGATTGGGCCAGATTTCGGTTTCCATGATGACCGCCATGACCGGTCGAAAATGCTCCAGAAAACGATGCACGGCATCGGGGAGGTCATAGGGCAGGTAGACATGCTCGACCATTCCCCCCATGACGGCTTGCACCCGGCTGGAGCCGGTCGGTGTGGTTGTGGTGATCAGCACCTTGCAGTCCGGACGTTTTTCCAGCAACAGTCGCACCAGAGGAAAAAGCGATTCCGCCTCGCCAACCGAAACGGCATGGAACCAGACAACTCCCCGTTGATGACCCTGCCGATAAAAAGCAAATCGTTCCGGCCAGCGCCGCCAATAAGCTGGAGCCTTGACGCCACGCCATAACAGACGGAGCAAAACAAAGGG
>JAJRWJ010000019.1 GCA_024276805.1 Gammaproteobacteria bacterium | reverse complement strand
TTTCAGGTTGCAGGCCTGCCTGCCTTGGAGCCACGGAGCATGATCCTGAATCTGATCCGCTGGATCAAAAAAGGCATTCACAGCGGCATCCTGCATGAAGCCAGCGACCATTTGTCGCTGGTTCCAGGATCACTGGACGACGACGGTACCGCACTACTGAAACTGGGGCTGCCCGGCACCGGCGACAGCGGTCCGGAAAGTCGCACCGCAATGGAGATTCAGGCACGACAGCGTGTCACCGAACTCGTACAATACCTGCGTGAAGCCGCGCCCTCCCTGCAGTTCCTGCGCATCACCAGCATGGCTCCACAGGTCGGCATCCGTACCGGGCAACGGCCCTATGGCATCAATGTCCTGGACAGGGAACAGCTGCTGGCCTGCCGGAAACCGAAGGACGGCGTTGCCGTCGGCGCCTGGCCCATGGAATTCTGGGGCGCCCGGCGAAAACCGGAAATGACCTTCTTCCCTGCCCATGACCACTATCTGGTTCCGGCCGGCACACTGGTTTCCCGTAACCTGGACAACCTGTTCTTCGCCGGCCGGGCATTTTCCGCCACGGAGCCAGCCATCGCCTCGGCACGGGTCATCGGCACCTGTCTGGGTACCGGCTACGCTGCGGGAAAACTGGCCGCCAGCACAGTGCAGTCAGGCGCCTGGCAAAATGCCATCGAGCAGATCCGCACGCAACAGGTCCAGGCAAAACCGTGACCACGCAGCTGCGCACCGAACAAATTCTGGCAGTCGCCGCCGAGCAATGGCCGCACCATCCGGCCATCATCGAAGCCGGCCAGAGCATCAGCTATCAGCAATTGCATGAACGAATGCTGCAATTGGCACGGCGTTTACGCAACGCCGGACTGGGCAGTGGCATGGGACTTGGCGTCATGGCCGGAAACGGCAGCCCTTTCGTCGCGGCGATGCTTGCCGGAATGGGCTGCGGCGCGGCAGTACTGCCACTTGCCCCACAATTGCAGCGTGCGGAACTGGATAGCCTGATTGCCGATACCGGACTGCATGCGATCCTCGATGATGGTAGCGGAAGCGTCTCTAGCCCGGGGCATGCCATTACGCTCGACTTCGCCGCACAGCAATGGCGCCTGACCTGGACCGGCACACCCCGCGACAAACCGATAGCGCCGAATATCGAAGCCGCCTTTATCCGTTACACATCCGGAACCACCGGCGCCAGCAAAGGCGTACTGCTTTCCCACCAGCGCGTTCTGGAACGTGTCAAGGCGGCGCGTCAGGCCTTGCGGCTCACGCCTGACGATACCATTCTGTGGGTGCTGCCGATGGCCTTTCATTTTCTGGTGACGATCCTTGCATATCTGCACTGCGGCGCAAGCATCGTGGTCTGCCGGAATCTGCTCGCGCAAAGCCTGCTGGAACACGCCAATCGCTATCGGGCCAGCATGCTGTATGCAGCGCCGATGCATTACAGGCTGCTGGCCGCGGACCGCTCCGGACAGCTGTTCACGTCGCTGCGGCGCGCCATTTCCACCACCTCCGCCCTGCCTTTGTCCATCGCCAGGAATTTTCAACAGCGCTATCGGCTGCCGGTGCTGCAGGCCTATGGCATCATCGAGGCCGGTCTGCCGCTGCTGGATGGCGATCCCGCAAGCGCCGACCCTGAAACCGTTGGCAGGCCAGCACCAGGCTTCGAAATCTCCCTTCTCGACGACAATGGCAGACAGGTCGAGCAACAGCAGATTGGCCGGCTTGCACTACGCGGTCCCGGCATGTTCGACGCCTATCTCAAACCCTGGCGGCGCTCGGAGCAGATTATGGTCGATGGCTGGTTCATGACCGGTGACCTGGCCAGACAGACCGCATCCGGCAAAATTGTCATCTGTGGAAGGGAAAAGGCGATGATCAATGTTTCCGGCAACAAGGTGTTCCCCGAAGAGATAGAAGCCGTGCTTGACCGCTGCCCCGAGATCAGGGAATCCCGGGTCTTCGGCCGCGAACACCCGCTGCTGGGTGAGATCGTCTGTGCCGAGGTGGTCACCGAACCGGGCATGACCCTGAATGTTGAAGCCGTGTTGGGTCATTGCCGACAGCGGCTGTCCCCATATAAAATCCCCCAACTGCTGCAACTGGTATCCAGTATCGATCACACCCCGAATGGCAAGATTCAGCGGCATGAAGCCTGATCAAATCGGTATCACAACGGCCAATTTCCTGTTCCCGCCAGCCCTGACGAGGGAAGCACCCTGTCAAGCCGGCACAAGGAGGGATCCTGGCAATATGCACTTGCAATCCATTTCACACCGGCTATCAGTAAATTAGACCGGGAGTTTTTGCCTCATCAACCAATACACAACCTATCCATGCCGATGAATCTACTCGTCGATTTTTTTCAGCAGAGCCGAAAGAACCCTGAGCGCATCGCCCTGACCCAGGAACAGCGCCAGCTCAGCTACGGTGAGCTGGCCCGACAGGCAAAACAAATCGCCGCCGGCCTGCTGCAGCGCAACACCACCGGCTGCTGCCTGGCGATTGCCCAGGAACGGGGTATCGATGCCGTCATTACAGTATTCGGCATTCTGGCCACAGGCGCCAGCTACCTACCCCTGGACAGCAGGAATCCGGCAAATCGCCTGCAACAGATCGTCGCGGACGCCCGGCCAAAATACATCATCGGCACGGGTCCCTGCCCCGACTGGCTGGAAACGCCGGAGAAATGGCTGGATGTGCAGCAGCTGAAGAATGGCCCGTCCGCCGAACGGCTGCCGGAAATCGATCCGGAAGCCATTGCCGCGATACTCTATACGTCAGGATCCAGCGGCGTGCCGAAGGGCGTCGCGTTGAGCCATCGGGCAATGTGCAACTTTTCCCGCTGGGCTGCGCAAACCTTCACTGTCGGTGCCGGCGACCGCATCGCCAGCCTGAGCCCCCTGCATTTCGATCTTTCCGTGTTCGATCTGTTCAGCAGTCTGTCGCAGGGCGCCAGCGTACATTTCATTCCCGACCGCCTGACCATGGCTCCCAGCCGGCTGACCGCCTGGCTCAGCGAAAAGGTCATCAGCATCTGGTATACCGTGCCATCGCTGCTGAGTTTTATCGCCCTGAAAGGTGCGCTGCAGACCACGCCGCTGGCAAACCTGGAAAAAATCCTGTTTGCCGGGGAAGTCTTTCCTACAGCGCATCTGATCAAACTTGCCGGACAGTTGCCCCATGTGCAATTCTATAACCTGTACGGTCCGACCGAAACCAATGTCTGCTGCTGGTGGCCAGTGGACAGAAGCCGTCTGCAAGACAATGTCGCGATCCCCATCGGCCTGCCCGCCTGCGGCGCTGAATTGAAAATACAGGAGCAAACCGGAGAACTGCTGGTCAAGGGCGCCAACAACTTTTCCGGCTACTGGCAGCAGGGACGCCTGCAAGCCCCACAGTCCGCAAATGCCTGGTACCGGACCGGGGACCGGGTTTCCCTCGATCAACATGGGGAATACTGCTATCACGGCAGGCTAGACAGAATGCTGAAATGCTCCGGCTACCGTGTCGAACCAGCAGAGATCGAAGCCGTCATAGAACAGTGCCCGGAAGTGGAACGCTGTGCCGTGACCGGCATAAGCGATACAGCCAGCGGCCAGCGGCCGGCCGCCGCAGTAGTCCTGAAAGAAGGTGCAGGACTGGTGGATATCAGCACAACGCTGCGCAAAAAGCTACCGGCCTACATGTATCCCTGCCGATTCCTGACAATGAAAAAACTGCCGCTACTATCCAACGGAAAAATCGACTACCAGACCCTGAAAAAGCTGCTGACAAAAGGTTATAGGGGTCAAGTCTTGCAATCACGCAAATAAAACTAGCTGTCATTGTAAGCCCCGCCCCATTACTACCACCTATATTGTCTGTTTAGAGCGTCCTTTTGCCCATTTCGGTGTATTCTTTAATTGCATACTTGATGGATTCACGGGCTGCGTCCATATCATCTTTTCTGGTGTTGCGACTGGAGCTGATGATCGCATCCGCGCCTCTGTCTACGATTGCACCCAGAGAGCCGACTGCGATTTCTTTGGAGAATTGACGGGCTTTTTGAATATGACTCAGAACGACTTTTTTGGATTCCTCGTTGTCGATGGCCACTAGCGCATCATTGAGGGACTTCAGGACATCTTTGACAACCTCCTTATTGGGCCGCATGTCTGGTATGGATGTGGCAGCGGCTGCCAGTGTGGAATAAGTGGCCATCCCTCCCATGGAGCAAGAGATAATTAATCCAACCATAATTCTTTTAAAATTTAACATTATTTTTCCTTACACTTGTGAAGTAAATAAATTTTCGATCAAAAAGTCCACATCAAAACCAACAAATTGCGACTTAATACCTCGATGTGAAGGGATAGTTGGCAAACGCAGGAATGGAGAAGCGGGGAATAAATTTTGATAGCATTTCAATTCTACATGGAAAATCAAATAGATAATACCTTGCATTTTTTGTGCTTGAGTTTTGCTCGTGGTTGTGAAATGAATAATAGGGCCAGGTCTTGCAATCAAGTGTTTCTCAATAAGCTCTCTTTCACTGCTCTGCTTACGGTCGAATAATGCACGCCAAACACTCTGGCAATCTGCAACATCGTGTAATCGCCCGTTGCATAGGCTCTTCTCATTCCCTCCCTGGCAGAAGAATAATTTTCGACATAAT
>JAJRWJ010000317.1 GCA_024276805.1 Gammaproteobacteria bacterium | reverse complement strand
GATGTAGCTCAGTTGGTAGAGCAACTGATTCGTAATCAGTAGGTCAGGGGTTCGACTCCCCTCATTGGCTCCAGATAAAACAATGCCTCGCCCGGTTTATCCTGGCGGGGCATTTTTCTTGTGGTCACTTTGCCATAACAATGTGGGTGTCGATTGGCAATCGGCAGATCTGAATTTAGACTCCCCCATTGGCTCCATATTCCAAATAAGGCCTCCACAGGCAACCTTGAGAAAGACATTTTTCTGGTGTCGAAGCACAATTTCAGCGTATTCTTGCAAGGGAGGTTGAGTTTTTTCTATCGACCACCGGGAGAGTCATGTCCTCAGCATTGATCATTCACTGTAAGCGGATCTACGAGCCACCAGGCTCGGACGATGGTCTGCGCGTGCTTGTCGATCGTCTCTGGCCCCGCGGGGTGAGCCGGGAACGGGGTCAGGTCGACTGGTGGTTTCGGGAGATCGCTCCGAGTACAGAGTTGCGCCGCTGGTTCAGCCATGATCCGGAACGCTGGGATGAATTCCGCAGACGATATTACCGGGAACTGGATGATCGGCCTCAACAGGTGATGGAAATGCTCTCTCGGGCGCGCCAGGCAGGTGTCGTGACCCTGCTCTACGCGGCACGGGATGAAGAGCATAGTCATGCCCTGGTGCTGCGCGATTATCTACAAGCACATGTGCCGGAATAGTCGAATGTTTTGTATTGAGTTGTATGCATCTGCGGGCGCTTTTGGCGAAGGCGCATGAGCGGGGTTATGCCCCGCCAATTTCGAGCCTGGCGCCTGTTCTTTCCGGCGCTGGCGCTGTATTCCTCCGCCATGGCGCCTCTGTCGCTGCAGGCAATGATGGCTGTCGACCCATGGATACCGGCACTTGCGAGCCCCCTTGCCCACGGCCGGGAAATGCTGTCCGGGTTCGGTCTCGGCGTGGTTGCCGGCTTTTTGCTGGGGGCGCTGTCACCGTATAAGCTGTACTCGATGTTCGCGCTGTGGATAACGGCACGCATCGCATGGCTGCTGGACCCTGGTGGCATTGCCGCGATTGCTGCGCAGATTCTGTTTGCCCTGGCCTTTGCCGTCATTGTCGTACCCCGGTTCCTGGGGCGGGGCCGGAAAGTGCGCAATCTCATGACGGCGCCGCTGATCCTGATGCTGGCTTTCGCGGCAATATTACTGGACCTGCTGCCGAATGCGCAGTGGCCAGCGCCCAGCCATTTACTGACATCCACCGTTCTATTGTTTGCCTGGCTGATGGCTTTCATGGGAGGGCGGATGATTGCACCCGCTGCCGCAGGGGCGCGGTATCGCCAGGGGGAGAACCTGGCAGCGCGGGTGCAGCCGTCACTGGAGGGTTTCATCATCTTCACTTTGCTGCTGGGTGTGCTGTGTGCACTGCTATTGCCGGTTATGCAGCCGAGTGGTGTTCTAAGCATGGCCGCCGGTGTGCTGATTGCCGTGCGACTGGCGCGTTGGCAGTTGTGGCGTTGCCGCAGACGCATCGACTTGTGGTGTCTGGGCGTGGCATATGGCTGGCTGGCAGTCGGCCTGCTGCTACTCGGACAGGCATTGCTGCGCGGTCAGCCAGTTTATACCATGCTGCATGCGCTCACCGTTGGCGCCATGGGTACTCTGATCTTCAACGTCATGTTGCGCACCCATCTGCAGTATTGCCGGCAGCGTCTCGAAACGGCTTGGTTGCTGCCCATCGGCACTACACTGATCGGGCTGGCGGCAATCTTCCGGCTCGTTGCTCCCTTCAGTCCTGTTGCTGGTTTGCTCCTGCTATGGCTGTCTGCCGCAGCATGGTCAATCGCCTATCTTCTGCTTGCCAGGCGCATGCTGGTGGACGTCTATCGACAATATTCGAAAAGTGCTGATTAGACAGAGCTATCCGAGGCGATCGAAGCTAGTGTTTGCCGCTGCCATGGTAAGTTTGCAGCTGGGTAGGAAAACAAGTACTATTGAAAACAAACAGATTTGACCCCTTTGAATTGAGATGACCCCTTTGAAAACAGCCATGACATGATTGGATGCTTTAAATTATACTCTCTGCATGTGAATTTTTAGCATTTCGCTGCGTCTGCCTGGTGACAGGCAGGTCTTTTTTTTGCCGAGGGTATGGCGAAAAACCGCCGCTGTAGCTACTCTACAGCAAGGTTTTTCAACGACGCCATCGGCAAAAAAGAGCATAATTGATGTGCTGATTATTTATGAGCGGAGAGTATATGGTGCAGTTTGGCTGCCAGAGAGAGAATTCTTGCGGCTAAGGGATAGACGCAAAAAAACTCGACATCCTGGCTGTGAGGCTTCAAATCGGTCGCCTCGTGTGGACTGAAGTCCCGCATCCAAAGTGGAGGTGGCCGGGGGTTTTTCGTGCATGTCCGCAAGTCAATCATTAGTGGAGAAAGCTATGGCAATCACCGGTTTCAATCACAATGTGCGGTGGAGCGAGTTTCGCGAGGTCAACCAGCGGCCGGCCAATGAAACAGAGGATGCTTACATCGCTGTGACATTCAGCTACAACTACCGGACCCAGACATCGCGGCAAAACTGTCGTGTGACCAGTGTCACGACGCGTATTTCCGTCAATCGCAATGCGGCATGGGTGCTTCGGTCGCAAAAATCTGCGCAGTTGCTGCGACATGAGCAGGGACATTATGACATTACCGCATTGGGCGCGCGCGAGGTGCATAGGCGCATTTCCGCGCTCAGCGCCGCGCAGTGTTCCAGTATTGGCACAGATGCACAGAACATACGCAATGAAGTGCAGCAAACAATCAACCAGAAGAATCTTCGTTACGACAATCAAACCAGCCATGGAACCAATGCTACCGCGCAACAGCGCTGGGAGACGAGCATACGGCGGGCCAGGCAAAATGCCAGTGGCACCCTCGCCGATCTGCCCTAGCACAGTATCCATTTTTCCTTGTCCATCGGTATAGGTTGTAAAATTATGATTACCTATAAGTATTCCTGATTACCAATGAGTTTCAGTCTGTTACACGGATGTGTGTTCAATATTCATGGCTGTGTGGTGCTTCCGTATTTTGGGTCCGGCTCTTGCCGGTCTTTGCGTTTGGCTGAATCTTTTACGTTATCAGGAACCGTATTGTCCCAGACCTTGTTGAAATCGCGGCTGAAGCCGCTACTACGGAGGGCGCCACGCATGAGTTTCGCGAAGGAGGGGCGCATCCTTGTGCTCTGGATACCGGCTTTCCTGTAGAGCGGCTTGCAAATTACCGGTTCCTGTTGCAGCGCCACAATCAATCTGTGTGGCTCAGTCAAAAATCTTCATCGGGAGAACCCGGCGATGTTTGAGTGGGCCGCATCGATGCAGTGAATATGGCGCGCCACAGCCGTAAAACCAAAAAAATCGGCAGTGCTGGACTACAATTGACGGAGAGCCTGGATCAAGCCAGCTCTTTCATTGAAAACCGGGAATCGATATGGCAAGTACGGCATTGT
>JAJRWJ010000316.1 GCA_024276805.1 Gammaproteobacteria bacterium | reverse complement strand
TTCGCCGGTTTGCTGCTGCCGGTATCACTGTTTTTCAACCACAACTGTCCCTTGTCACTATCCAGTTCGGGATTGTCGATAACTTTGTCTCTGACCGCCAAACGAATCACGCCGCTGTCTCTGGGAATGGCGAGATTGTCGGGAATGAAATCCCAGACAAAATCCCCGGCAACAGTATGGCTGCCCTTCTCGAGTTTTATCACCGGCCGGCCGTTTCTTTGCATCACCAGAGCCGGTTTTTCATCGACCATGACATGTGCCGGCCAGTTTTTGTCACTGCCGGGCAGCTCTGTCCAGCTCTCGGCGTACACCTGCCAGTGCATGACAAAATGCCCCTGGCGTTCCTGTATGTCCAGCGTTAGCCGGGATGGCCAGGCACAGCGCTTCTGCCGGAAGCTGTTGTAGAGGAACGGACAGCGGTACTCCGGGCTGTCCTGCAATACCCAGCCGATCCAGGGTTGTAGCGGCTCCGGAACCTTGTCCAAGGGTAATGGACGAGCCTGAATTTGCGTCGTGATGATCGCAGCCAGCATGATTGACAAACATTGCATCCACTTCATGGTCTTCCTCCCGCAGCAAGACAGAATAAATTGATGGCTCTGAGCCTTCCTCATAGCTGCATCGCCATCGACACCAACTCCATTGGCCTGATCCCGTCAATCGGCATGGAACCTCATTGTCCCGGACCGTTTCAGCAGCTTCGGGAATCAGGCTTGCAAGGCTTCCTGCAGGCGCCGATGGATGCCGCCGAAGCCGCCATTGCTCATCAGCACGAAATGTCCTCCTGCACGGGCTTCCTGTTTCAATCGGGCGAGGATTGCATCGATGGACTGGGCGATGACGATGTTGGTCGCGTGCTTCGTCAGTATTTCCAGATTCCATTGCAGATCCTCGCTTTGCAGCACAATGGCCAGGTCGGCATCCTGCAGTGAATCGGCCAGTGTCTGGGCATGGACGCCCATACGCATGGTATGCGACCGGGGCTCGACGACGGCGATGATGCGTTGCCGGCCTACCTGCCTGCGCAGCCCCTCCAGCGTCATTTTGATAGCCGTTGGATGATGGGCAAAATCATCATAGAGTGTGACCTTGTCGATTTTCGCGATAATTTCCATGCGCCGTTTGACATTTCTGAACTCCGCCAGAGCGGAGATGGCATCGCCTGGCTTTACTCCCGTATGGTTTGCCGCGGCAATCGCCGCAAGCGCATTCAGAACATTGTGCCGACCGGTCAACAGCCACTCCACCGTGCCCTGGATCTGCCGGTGATGGCTGATGCTAAAGCGACTGCCATCCGCCTGGTCCAGGTGTGCCTGCCATGTCGCTGCATGGTTGTCGGCAGCGATGGCGGTGTTTTCCACCGGTGTCCAGCAACCCATTTCCAGGACTTCCCGTACCTGTTGTTCGCGACTCGGAGTAATGATCAGGCCTTCTCCGGGAATGGTCCTGAGCAGATGGTGAAACTGTCTTTTGATGACATCCAGATCGGGGAAGATATCGGCATGATCGAATTCCAGGTTGTTCAGGATGGCAGTGCGTGGCCGGTAATGGACGAATTTGGAACGCTTGTCGAAAAAGGCCGTATCGTATTCATCGGCTTCAATGACAAAAAACCTGGACTCGCCAAGGCGGGCGGAAATACCGAAGTTCAACGGAATGCCGCCAATCAGAAATCCGGGCTGCAGACCCTGATGTTCGAGAATCCAGCTGAGCATGCTGGAGGTGGTGGTTTTACCATGCGTCCCTGCGACCGCCAGCACCCAGCGATCCTGCAAGACCTGCTCAGCCAGCCATTGCGGCCCGGAGACATAGCGCAGCCCCTGGTTCAACACTGCCTCCACTTCCGGATTGCCGCGGGACATGGCATTGCCGATCACCACCAGATCCGGCCGAGGCTGAAGATTTTCTTCCCGATAACCCTGCAACAGCGTGATTCCCTGCTGCTCCAGTTGGCTGCTCATGGGTGGATAAACGTTCTGATCTGAACCACTGACACGATGCCCCAGTTGTCTGGCGAGCACCGCGAGCCCGCCCATGAATGTTCCGCAAATGCCCAGAATATGTATATGCAAGACTGTTTCCTGATTTTTCGATCGATACTTGTTTTTCTGTCAGGCTGGTTAGAGTCCATAAACAGCCAATGTGATGGGCCGGCTTATTCATCATCGATGGTTGCGGCGAAGCGCCTGATACAATCCTGTTGCTGTTCGGTCTGTTTTTCCATAACCATTCCTGGTCGTACTCACTGCGACCAGGACAGACAGGCGCTTGCCAGACGGTACTATTGCTTGCTCTCTTCCTTTTCCTCTGCCTGATCCGCAGCGCCGGTTTCCGCTTCCGAAGCCACCGCTCCGGCTTTTTTCAACATTTCGACAATTGCTTCATGCCCCGTTTTCCGGGCCTTGCTCAGAACCTTGACACCCTTGCCATCGGCGGCATTGACATCCGCGCCTGCGGTGATCAGCAGTTGCACCACCTCCGGGTCACCGAATACCAGCGCCTCCATCAATGCCGTGTTGCCTTGCTTGTCGGCAAGATTGACATCCGCCCCGTAAGCCAGCAGCAACTGCAACGTGCGCAGATTGCCATTGTAGGCGGCCACCATCAGGGCAGTCCTGCCATTGGCCATTGCCGCGTTGACCTCCAGTCCTTCGGCCAGCAGCGCCGCGACGCGCTCTGTCCTGCCCTGTGCGGCGGCGGCAAACAAGGCCTTGCTGTCTTCGGCATCAACCGTCAGTGCTCCACCCAACAGACAGAGCATAACAAAAATTTTGACTCTCATAAGAAATGTCTCTTGCAATTACCTTCCAGTTACATTGAAATATTGGCATCAACTTTGAATTTGGGCAAATCCATGACTGAAAAAAACAAATTTTCGGTAACGGCAGAACCTGTTTATATCGAATCGCAATCGTCACCAGAAGAAAACCGCTATGTCTTTGCCTACACAATCACCATTACCAACAGTGGCGTCGTTCCGGGCAAGCTGCTGAGCCGACACTGGTTGATCACCGATGCCAATGGCAAGGTACAGGAAGTCAGCGGCAAGGGGGTGATTGGCGAACAGCCACATCTGCAACCAGGCGAGGTTTTTCGCTATACCAGTGGCGCCATGGTTGAAACTCCGGTTGCGGTAATGCGCGGCAAATACACGATCCTTTCGGATGAAGGGGAAAGCTTTACCGCGCTCATTCCCAGATTCACCCTGTCGATCCCGCGCACATTGCATTGATCGCCAATACAGCACCTATATTCTCTGGTGGCTGTTTATATCCATGATAATCTGAATAACCAGGAATTTTTTACAAACATGTCCATCAATCCAAACTAGGTGCCGCACTGGTGGCTATCTATGCAATCGGCGACATACAGGGCTGCCACGATGAACTGCTGCGGCTGCTGGACACGATAGATTTCAATGACCGCAGCGATCAACTCTGGTTTACCGGTGATCTGGTCAACCGGGGTCCCAAATCGCTGCAAACACTGCGCTTCGTCAAATCACTGGGGAAATCGGCTGTTACGGTACTAGGCAATCATGATCTGCATCTGCTGGCGACTGCGTCGGAGAATCGCAAGCCGCACAAGAAAGATTCTCTGGATGCCATACTCGGAGCACCGGACCGGGAGGAACTGCTCGACTGGTTGCGACGCCAGCCACTGCTGCATCACAACGATCAGTTTTGCCTGATTCATGCCGGTCTGCCGCCGCAGTGGGACTTCAAAAAAAGCAAAAACATGGCAGCCAGGGTTGCCAGGGTACTGGCTGGCAATGATTATGAAAATTTTCTCGCGGAGATGTATGGCAATACGCCGGATATCTGGTCCGATAATTTACAGGGTGTCGAGCTGCTGCGTTTCATCGTCAACTGCTTCACCCGCATGCGCTATTGTCACAAAGACGGCAGACTGGACTTTCAATACAACGGCCCACCCGGCAGCCAGCCAAAACATCTGCTGCCCTGGTTTGTGTTGCCCGGCCGCAAAACTGCTGATATCAATATCGTGTTCGGGCACTGGTCGACGCTGGGCTTTCATGCCCGGAACAACTGCTATGGCATCGATACCGGCTGTCTCTGGGGGGGAAAGCTGACCGCGCTGAAATTGTCAGGTAAAATGCGCCGCATCGACATCGACTGCCCCGGCGCCATGAAACCAGGTTGATTACTTCTAGTTAATCAGTGTCTATAAACATCCATCCATGGGATGTTTATTGACACTATCCAGTGCAAAACCCGTGTTCGGGCATTCAATCCGGGGAGTCGGCACTATGGATGCTGCCGTCAAGCCCCGGGGATGGGTTACAGCAATTCTCAATTATGGCTTGTTGGCGGTTTATCGCAGGTTGTGGTTGAGAAACGAAACCCAACAAAACAGCCTCGATGCAAGCCTGACCGTTGGGTTTTTCTACCGCTTTACCCGATAATGAAACCTTGACACACAATGCGTAGGGCGGATAAGCCTCTGCGCCATCCTCCATGGAGCCTGTCTGCAAATCGAAGCGTTGCCATATCAACTGACATAGAAATTACGCATCATGCCCAGATCTTCATGTTCCAGATTGTGGCAGTGATATAGAAACAGGCCAGTGTAATCCTGAAAGGGTTTGATGATTTCAATTTCTTCCCCGGGCATGACCAGAACGGTATCTTTCCAGCCGCTGTCGATGCACGGTGAAACTGTTCTAAACGACGTGACCCAAGGATCTATTTCTGGGAAGTGAATTTTCAGTCATGCGCAGATAATCGAACACCAGGCGTACGTTACGCGCCAGTCTCCTGATGGTTGAAGCCACGCTATCTTTACTGATGGATTTAATGAGGCCGGTCGCAAAGCGGCGCAAGCGCGTTATGTTTTCAGGTCCATAATTGGTGCGGATCGTACAACGGTCTTCATTCCAGTTCCAGTCGAGTATATAG
>JAJRWJ010000315.1 GCA_024276805.1 Gammaproteobacteria bacterium | reverse complement strand
GGCATGCGCGGCGGCGATGATCTGCCGCACCGGGTTGATCGTGCCCAGCGCATTGGACATATGCCCGACCGATACCAGGCGGGTTTTTTCATTGAGCAATTTCTCGAATTCCGGGAAGATCAACTGCCCCCGGGTATCGATGGGCGCAACGCGCAGCACTGCCCCGATCTGCTGGCAGAGCATCTGCCAGGGCACGATATTGGAATGATGCTCCATCGCGGTGATGAGAATTTCATCGCCGGCGGTCAGGTTGCTTCGCCCATAGCTCTGGGCGACCAGGTTGATCGCTTCGGTGGTGCCGCGCAGAAAAATGATTTCCTTGCTGCTGGCGGCATTGATGAATTTTCTGACCTTCTCCCGGGCGCCTTCATAGGCGGCCGTGGAGCGCTCGCTGAGGGTATGCACGCCACGGTGCACATTGGCGTAGTCGTGCCGGTACATCTCTGACATGACATCGATGACCTGGCGCGGTTTCTGGGAGGTCGCGGCATTGTCCAGATAGACCAGCGGCCTGCCGCGCACCTGTTGATCGAGTATCGGGAAATCCCGGCGTATTGTTTCGCTGTTCAACATATTCATAACCATTCCTTGACGATGCCGGTCTGGGGAAAATGCGCCAGTAACTGCGACTGCACCAGCGACTTGAAGGACCGTTCCTGCAACTTTTCCACCATTTCATTGGCGAAGGCGAAAGTCAGCATGTTGCGCGCCGTTTCCGCATCGATGCAGCGTGAGCGCAGATAGAAAATGGATTTTTCGTCCAGCTGTCCCACCGTCACGCCATGGCTGCATTTGACATCGTCGTTGTAGATCTCCAGCTGCGGCTTGGTGTCCGCCTCGGCGTCACTGGAAAGCAGCAGATTGCGGTTGTTCATCTCCGAGTCGGTTTTCCGGGCGCCCTCGAAAACCACCACCCGGCCCTGAAAAACGCCGCGTGCCCGCTGATCGAGAATACCCTTGTACATTTCCCGGCTGATGCCGTGGGGTTGGGTATGATTGATGCGGGTATGGTTGTCGGTGTGCTGGCGCTTCGTGCCCAGATACAGGCCATTGAGCTGGCATTCGGAGGCCTTGCCCAGATCGGCATGCACTTCGTTTCTGGTCAGCAGGCCGCCAAAGGAAAAGTTGTGATGCTGAAAACGGCCATGGCTTTCCTGAAGTACATAGGTGCCGCCGAAATGGAACGCCTTGCCCGTTTCACACTGAAGCTTGAAGAGATCCAGGCGGGCATTGTCGCCGACGAACACTTCAGTCACCGAAGCATTCAGATAGGCCTGTCCGTCCACACCGACAAAGGTTTCGAAAACCTCGGCCCCGGCCATGCTTTCGGCATCGATCAGGCTGCGCGTCACCGCCAGGGAATCGGGCTGTGTCACCACATGCAGCAGCTGCACCGGCTTGTCCAATATCATACGCGGCGGAATATGCAGGTACAGACCGTCGCTGAACCAGGCATTCGTGAAATGAATAAAACCATGGTTTTCCCTCACCATCGCGCGGCCGAAACGGGCCTCGAGCCGGTCAGGATATTTTTCCAGCGCCTCGGCCATGCCGCACAAGATGACGCCGTCCGGCAGTCCCTGCAGACTGGACAATTGCGCCGAAAAACGGCCATCGACCAGCACCACGGACCAGGCATAGGTCAGACGATAGGCGTCCAGCCACTGATCATCGACCAGCGCCTGTTTATCCCCGATAACAGGGAAACTGAAGCGCTTCTTCTCGATTGCCGAGACATTGGTGTACTTCCATTCCTCCTCACGAGGCGATGGAAAACCCTGCTGAGCAAATCGCTGCAGCGCCTCGTCGCGCAGTTGCCGCAGCCACGGCAGATGCTGTCCGGGCAAGACCGGAGCAGTGTTTTCATAGTCCGCCAGATAATGGCTGGTGATTTTTTCTACCGCGTTCATCATGCCGCCTGTTCCACCCAACTGTAGCCTTTCTCTTCCAGTTCCAACGCCAGTTCCGGACCGCCGGACTTGACGATTCTGCCATGCGCAAGGACCTGCACGACATCCGGTTCTACATAGTCCAGCAAGCGCTGGTAATGGGTCACCAGGATGAAGGAGCGATCCTTTGAACGCAGGGAGTTGACGCCCTGAGAAACGATTTTCAAGGCATCGATATCCAGGCCGGAATCCGTTTCATCGAGCACACAGAGCTTCGGCTCCATGATCGCCATCTGCAGAATCTCATTGCGTTTTTTCTCACCGCCGGAAAAGCCTTCGTTGACCGCGCGATAGAGAAACTTTTCATCCATATCCAGCAGCCTGATCCTTTCCTTGACCAGAGCCAGAAAATCCAGCGCATCCACCTCGTCGAGGCCATGATGCTTGCGAATGGCATTCAATGCCGCCTTGAGCAGATAGATGTTGCTCACGCCGGGAATCTCCACCGGATACTGAAATGCCAGGAACACGCCTTCGCGGGCCCGAATCTCCGGCTCCAGCTCCAGCAGGTTCATATCCTGATAGGTGATCGAACCCTGCGTCACCCGATAACCGGGCTTGCCCGCCAGAATGTGCGCCAGGGTGCTTTTTCCGGAACCATTGGGTCCCATGATGGCATGCACCTCTCCCGAATTGACCTGCAGATCGATGCCGCGCAGTATCGGCTTGTCGTCGATACTGACATGAAGATTTTCAATGCTGAGCATAATATTGTTACCTGTGAAAACTTTTAACCGTTCCCACGTTCAGCGTGGGAATGCACTTTGTGACGCTCCGGCATCACGGCACGTTGGAGCGTCCTGTCATGATTTCCCACGCACAGCGTGAGCACCATGGTTACTGCTGGCTGTTCAGGCGAACAGCGAAAAAATCAACCCACCGCGCCTTCCAGACTGATACCCAGCAACGCCTGGGCTTCCACGGCAAATTCCATCGGCAGTTCCTTGAACACCTCCTTGCAGAAACCGTTGACGATCATCGACACCGCATCTTCCGGCGACAGTCCGCGCTGCTGGCAGAAAAACAGCTGGTCCTCGCTGATTTTAGAGGTGGTCGCCTCATGCTCCACCTGTGCCGTGGGCTGTCTGACTTCCATGTAGGGAAAGGTATGCGCGCCGCATGTGTCCCCCACCAGCAGGGAATCGCATTGCGTATAGTTGCGTGCATTCTCGGCGCTTTTCAATACT
>JAJRWJ010000314.1 GCA_024276805.1 Gammaproteobacteria bacterium | reverse complement strand
TCAACGGCTGTCAGAAAATCCTGCATGAGCCGCGACTGAATTCTTCCATCATTGCTCATTCGCCACCTGGCTATGTTTCGATGACATGATTCTTGGTCATGATAAATGCCTGATGAGGAACATAGAGCAACTCAGAAACTTTGCGCACCAGATATTCCTCCAGTTCATCCAGCTTGCCATCGGCATAGGCAATTTGCCACAGCGACCTGACCAGATTGATTTTTTGCTCCTGGGTGAATTCCTTGTTGATCAATGACGTGAATTGGTAATAATCTGTTGCCTGTTCCCGTTCCTGGGATGCCAACACTATCAAGTCATTCGCCTGCTGTGCAGATAATGAAAAAACCTCCCGGATTCTGCCTTCCAGCATTTCCCGTTCTTCGTCCTGAACGTTATCATCCATATACATCATTTCGATCAATAAAGCGGCGCAGGCAATCTGAAGCTTGTCCTGCAAATCCTGATCCGGTGCGGGAAGTGCGAGATGTTGATCGAAAAACAGTTTAATTTGGCTTAACATGTCTTTTTACTCCTGAAGCAATGATGGCGGTATCCGATAAAGTCAACGGCTGAAAACAACAGCCTTTTCTGTGGCCCTGGGAACGGGAAGCTGTTTCATAGTCCTCTGAAAAGAAGCCAAACGTTTTTTTAACATCCTTCAAATTACCAGGATGTTTCCAGCTTTTATCCATTTTATCTGGATTTCATAGCCTGAACGCAACGCTGCGCCATCTCGAAATGATGCGTTCGATTTCCAGGGTTGTGCCGACAGTGAAATTGTCGAATGAATATGGAAAGGGGAAAACACTGAAATGTCATGCACGGAGAGTATATTATTCCATCTTCTGCGTTGTGGCATCAGATACAATGCCCATAATGTTCTCGATATCCTTCCTTGCACAGCAACAAAAATCCAGCGCAACTCGATAGCTTCTCTTTGTACAGGCGCTAGAAAACCAATTGTCCACGCATTTGAAAAATATTCGGAGTCTCATCGATGCCATTGCGGTTTGGCCGTGCATCGACGAAAATGTAATTCATCATAAAACGGACGTTGTAATTGACGTACCAATTCAGGCCAATCGTGAAATTTTTCTCTCTGCCGCCGGTAATATCACGATCAGTCAAATCCAGCCAGCTATAGCGCAGACCTAACTGCCAGGCGCCATAATCATGCAGTGGATCAATCAGCTTGAATGTCCCATTTTTGACGTTATACGGCCGGGATTCACCGGTCAGAAACCAGCTGCCCTGTACATAGGCACCGAAAAAATCAAGATTAGCAGATTGTTTACGCATCACCCGGTTATGTATATATTCACCCTGTAATGAAAACGGGCCATATACTGCCGCCATTTCACCACCAAATAGCCAGGTATTGTCGACATCTTGAATACTGCGGGTATCGACCAGACGACTATTGGTGACGCCAGACTCTGGCCGGGTACGGAATCTGACTTTATTAGCGCTGTTGGTCTGCCGGTATTCACTGGAAAACCCGACATGCAACAGCTTGTTTTCAGACAGGATCGGGGCAATTGTCGCACGTACTGCAGCGCCCCATCCATCATCGATGCTATCCTTCTTGTTGCTGATATCCTGACCGAACAAACCACCGGACAGGCTCCAAAAATCGCCATGGCCTCGAGCACCGAAGCCGACATGATAACTGGGTGCAAAGGCATTCACCAGGGAACGCTCCATAAAGGTGATGGTATTTGAACCGGTCATTTCTTCAAGGCTGAAAGGCTCCTGGAAATTGCCCAGTTTCAGCGCCACAGGCTTCCAGCCGTCATAACCCAGCCATACACCTCGCGGTCCCACCCTGCCATTTTCGGCAAATTCGATCTCAGCTTTATAGCGCCAGTCATGCAACACCCTGCCTTTAAAGTACATTCTTGCCCGGCGCAATCTTGCCCCACTACCCATCGGGGTGACATCGTCGTTGTAATGGGCGAAATCGGCATGGAATCGGCCACCGGCCCGAAAAGCATAATCGCCATCTTTCGATTGGATGCGCAATCCATTCCTGCCAATTCTGACCTTGCTTTTGGACTTGGCCAGTTTTTTAACTTTATGCTCTGTTTTCCCCAGTCTCTGATTGATTACATCCTGTTGTTCAAGCAGCAATTTCCGGAGCTCTTCAATATCCTGCTGCTGTTGCTTCAACATTTCTGTTGCTGTTTGACCAGATCAAACAGATTTTGTTCAGCCATTATTTCTTCACTATAGCCTGAAATTGGCGCCCATAAGGCGAATGTCAAAACCAGACTTTTCAAACAGGCCCGCCTGAATACATTGTGGTCATGGAATATTATTAGCATTGTCAATCCAGATTCAAATTTCAAAAAATAATCTACAAATAGATGCAGCATCTGATGCTAAAGCCCAGCGTAACAGTATCTATATACTCTCCACATAGCGCCATATTGAACCCTTTTTTGCCGATGGCCGCGTTGAAAACCCTTGCTGTAGAATGGCTACAGCGGTGGTTTTTCGCCTTGCCCCTCAACAAAAAATAACACTCCGAAATGCAAAAAATTCACATGCGGAGAATATATTCATTGGGGATTTGTTGGTCAGGAATGTGGATACCGACGCCAGATGAGCTCAATACTGTTCAAACCAAGCCAGTGGGATTTTGTTCAAGGGCGCCACTCGGATTCCGTAAGCTCCATCCGGGTGGTGCGCTAAAGTGCTATTTTCACAATGATTTATATGCGCTCGCCCTGGGGAATTGACTAAGCCACTCGATAATTTTCCGGTCGTTTGCCAAGATTCAGTATCCCTTGTCGGGTCATTCTTTGATACCGGCTGGTCTCGAACAAGAAATCTATGGCTTTGAAGGCCAAATTTCCGTTTTCAAGACATTCAGCAAATGAATGCCCGCAGCGTTTCATGATATGACTTTCATAACGGGTATGGTAGCCATACGCCTCAGCGGCATTGCGCATTGCTTTGGTCCATCGCTCAGCCCTTTCGATGCGGGTTGTTCCCTGCTGTGAATCCAGGCGTGAAGAGCGCTTTAACGCCGGATCACTTTGATTGTCATGCTCTCCGACAAAAGCCGCCATGGGTATCTTGAGAAACTGTTCCGGACTGAATTCAATATTGCGTATATTTTGTCTGTTCCGCAAGCCCCGCGGAAAAGCCGCCTGGGTATCGGGAAATGTATACCATCCCGCAGCGCCCAGCGCCACTGCAAAAACTTTTTCCGGGTGAGCCATCGCGTAGCGGTGAACAAATTGTCCACCTCCCGAATAACCGAACAGATAGACCCGGTCGGTAATTGCTCCGGTATGTTCGGCAATTTCATCGAGCAGTACATTCAGCGCAAGATCGGAATAATGAGGTACATTGTACCGACTGACGCCCAACCGCTGGTAAGCAGGGAAATTCTTTCTGCTAAACAATGGTGCAATCACGACGAAACCATAGCGCTGCGCATACCGTGAGAATGCC
>JAJRWJ010000313.1 GCA_024276805.1 Gammaproteobacteria bacterium | reverse complement strand
GGAAAATTTTCGACGATGCAGACGGATAATGGTCGACAGGATGATTTGATCCTGCCGGGAAAATCCCGCCATGTCGGCATTCTCGATCACGTAGGAGCTGTGTTTGTGGTATTGACTGTGGGCGATGTCGTGGCCGATTTCATGCAGTTCGGCAGCCCAGCCGAGAAACTGCAGCAGGTCGTCGCGATCTCCTTCCGGGAACAGATCGCTCAATTGGCTGAACAGATAGCCCAGGGTCTGTTTGATGCGCGCCGCATGGGCTGCGTCGATATGATAGCGTTCGGCCAGGGTGGCAACAGTTTCCGAGCGAATGTCATGGTTGTAGATGCGGCCCAGCAAATCATAGATCAGGCCTTCCCGCAAGGCGCCATCAGAGACCTTCATCTGTTCGATGCCGAGACTCTTGAAGGTGGCGTAGATGATCGCCGCGCCGCCGGGAAATACCGAGCGTCGTTCAGGGTCCAGATCCGGCAGGTCGAGATCATCGACGTGCTTCTTCTGAATAATGCGAATCACCATTTCCGTCAGGCCATCCAGGGTAATGCCGTTGTTTCCCCAGCCAGCGGCACGGATGACTTTATCGACCGCGCGTAGCGTGCCCGATGCGCCGATGGCCTCATCCCAGTGTCTGTTGTGATAGGTGAGTTCGATGGGCTCCAGTTCCTGCTCGGCAAACAGCACAGCCTGTTTGAATCTTTTCTCGGAAATTTTGCCATTCTTGAAAAAGGCGTTACTCATGGATACGCAGCCCATATGCAGACTCTCCTTGCGTCGGGGCTGGTCATTGCTGCCGATGATGTATTCGGTGCTGCCTCCGCCGATATCCATGACGAATCTTTTGCCGGCATTGCTTTCCAGACTGTGGGCGACGCCCATGTAGATCAGACGGGCTTCCTCGATACCGGATATGACGTGGATCGGGTGGCCCAGCGCAGCCTCCGCCTGGGCAAGAAAGATGGCGGCATTTTTTGCCGTGCGCAGGGTGTTGGTTCCGACCACCCGGACGCTTCCAGGCGGAAAATTACGTATGCGCTGGCCGAATTTTTCCAGGCAGGCGAGCGCTCTCTGACGGGTGGCTTCATCAAGGTAATTTTTTTTGTCCAGTCCGGAAGCCAGGCGGACCATTTCCTTGATACGGTCCAGGGTGTGCAGATTGCCATCCTTCAGGCTGCACACCAGCATGTGAAAGCTATTCGAGCCAAGGTCTACAGCCGCTACTATTTCAGGTGTCTGCGCAGTCAATATTGTTGCCTATTAGTCCGCGTGGGATAAGAGAATCTGGTAAAATTATACCCTTCACCCGTGAATTTTCACATTATTTCCTCGAAGCTCCGGCAAATCATGAAGGCCTTATCGATTCGTAGACTGAAGAAAACCTATGCCGGCGGCGTGACGGCGCTGAAAGGGATCGACCTGGATGTGCAGGCCGGCGATTTTTTTGCTTTGCTGGGGCCGAACGGGGCGGGCAAATCGACCGCGATCGGTATCGTCTGTTCCCTGGTCAACGCCAGCAGCGGTTCGGTCAAGGTGTTTGACAAGGATTTGCGCAGTGAGCGGGAACAGGCAAAAAGCTATATCGGGCTGGTGCCTCAGGAGATCAATTTCAACCAGTTCGAGACGGTCAAAAACATTCTGCTCATCCAGGCCGGCTATTACGGGATAGCACGTAAAGAGGCATTGCAAAGAACGGAACTGTGTCTCAAGCAGATGGATTTGTGGGACAAGCGCAATGTTGTTTCCCGGCGTCTGTCGGGAGGTATGAAGCGCCGGGTGATGATCGCCAGGGCATTGGTGCATGCGCCGCAGCTGTTGATTCTCGATGAACCCACCGCCGGTGTGGATATAGAAATCCGGCGTTCCATGTGGCAGCTGATGCGGGATGTCAATGCCCAGGGCACGACCATCATCCTGACCACCCATTATCTGGAGGAAGCGGAGAGTCTGTGCCGGAATATCGCCATTATCGATCATGGGGAGATTATAGAAAACACCGATATGGCCGGTTTGCTGGCAAGAGTACATGTCGATCATTTTGTCCTGGATCTGGCCAGACCGATAGACTATACCCCGCAAATCGATGGCGATCAGATTGAACGATTCGCCGATAAAATTCTGCATGTCGGCGTGCCTAAGGAAAATGGCCTGAATGGTTTGTTTCAGGGGCTGTCGGAGCGGAATATCGAGGTGCTGAGCCTGAAAAACAGAACCAATCGTCTCGAGCAGCTGTTTCTGGATCTGATCGACAGCCAGTTTGACGGCGGTTGAGAATTTTGCGAGTAAAATACAAATGAAATATGCCGTTGCCTTCCGCACCATTGTTGCCAAAGAGGTACGCCGCTTTACACGCATCTGGCCGCAGACCCTGTTGCCGCCCGCCGTCACGACGTCGCTGTATTTTCTGATCTTTGGCACACTGATCGGCAAGCGCATCGGCGAAGTCAATGGCGCCAGCTACATGGATTATATCATTCCCGGCGTGATTCTGATGTCGGTGATCAGCCATTCCTACGCCAACGTCGTGTCATCGTTTTATTCCACCAAGTTTCAAAGGAATATCGAGGAGTTGCTGGTGTCTCCAATACCGAATTGGGTGATTCTGGGAGGCTATGTCAGCGGCGGGATCATTCGTGGCGTGCTGGTGGGCATCGTGGTGCTGATGATTGCATCGTTCTTTACCGATCTGCATGTGCACAATATCTGGTTGTCGGCGCTGGTCTTTGTCCTGACGGCAACGCTGTTTGCCCTGGCGGGATTCATCAATGCCGTTTTTGCCGACAGCTTCGATGATATTTCCATTATCCCAAATTTTATCCTGACGCCATTGAGTTATCTGGGCGGGGTGTTCTATTCCGTTTCCATGCTGCCGGAGATATGGCAGAAGGTTTCTCTGGGCAATCCCATTCTGTATATGATCAATGCCTTTCGTTATGGTTTGATTGGCGTGTCCGACGTAGACGTTCGCATCGCGCTGGCCATCACCGTCGGGTTTATTGTCCTGTTTGCACTGTTCAGTTTGTTTCTACTGCACAAGGGAGTGGGTATCAAGACCTGATGGTCAGGTCTCTCTGTCTAGTTAGAGTCTATAAACACCCATCCATGGGATGTTTATAGAAATAAAACAGCAAATGCGATTTGCTGTTTTATTCATAATCGGGGGCCATTGATTATGCCGGCACTTCCCTGTACCGGATTAGTGCAGCACCTGTTTTCCATGATTGTGTAATGGTCTGGTAAATAATCGAATTAAAATATACCTGCAAAGGGCATTAAGTGTCATAACAAAAACAGGTGCTGCATTAGTTCCCGTCATTTATAGACGGGAACTATCTATGAATACAGGTTCTTCAGCTTCGGAATGTCATGAATTTGAATGTTTTTGTGGTTTACCGTGATCAACCCCTGCTGCTGAAACTTTTTCAACTGCCGGCTGACCGTCTCCAGGGCAAGGCCCACATGGTTGCCAATTTCCTGCCGGGTCAGCGGCAGATTGAATTCCGAAGAGGAAAACCCCCGGCGCTGGAAGCGTTCCGACAGGTTGATCAGAAATTCGGCGAGACGTTCTTCCGCCGGCCTTTTGTTGCGCACGATCTGCTGGCTGTCATGGTTCAGCTTCTCTCCGGTGTGACGAAACAGTTCGCGCAACAAACCGGGTATTTTCAGACACAGTGTCTCCAGGTTGTCGCTTGGCAGCTCACAATAACTGAGGGTTTCCAGGGCGATTGCCGAACAGCTGTGATGGTTGTTGGAAAAACCGTCGAAACCCAGCAGTTCTCCGGGCAGCAGGATATTCAGAATGTGTTCGTTGCCATGC
>JAJRWJ010000312.1 GCA_024276805.1 Gammaproteobacteria bacterium | reverse complement strand
GCCGCGATAATGCTTTTTGCCTGATCCTTGCTGGAAATATTGAACTTGGATTTTTGCTGATACTCGCCGTTTCTTTTCTGGTAGCGGCGAATGGTGTATTTGTCCGGCCCATATTCTTCCTTGCTGCGGTTCCAGTCCTGGTAGCGATAGATGACCGTCGCCCAGGCCCCTTTGCTGAGGACTTTCTTGTCCAGTTCCTTTACCGTCTCGATATCGCCATCTTTGTAGGATACCGTCAGTTCATCAACAGTCTCGGCCATTTTTCCACCAGTTATATAAAGCTTGTAATTGAGTAAAATTATGACGGCGCCTGATTGCCGTCGCTCAGCAGTTTATCAATTTCCGCCAGATGCGCCAACAGGGCCTGCATTTTTTCCGTCGCCGGCTTGAAATATTCCTCTGCATAAGGAGTGATTGCACAGCTCGTAGGCAAAGGACTGGCCGATTCCAGCAACATCTGCATGCGCCGGATGAACACGAACTGCAGCCACTGCGGAAATTCCATCGTGTCATGGCAAAAGGGCAGTTCACTAGCGTAGGCTGCCACGTCCATCTGACCATCCTGCCAGCAGCCCAGTTCTCGCAATTCCATTTCGATGGCCAAAAGGCAATGCGCCACCTGCGTGGATTTTTCCGTCATGCTATCGCCATCATTTCAGGTCCATCATGAACTGGCCAAAAGCCCGGCTGCCCTCGCCGGTGCGGATGGTTTCGACGACCTTCAGGGTCTCTGCATCGATCACCGAAACACTGTCGTCCAGCCAGTTGGCCACATAGACATGGCGGTCATCGGAATGGGTGGCGATACCTTCCGGCTTGTCGCCCACCTCGATGACAGCGATTTCCCGCAGGCTTTTGGTATCGATCACCGAGACGTTGCTGTCATCCTGATTGGTCACGAACAGAAGGCTGTCCTGCAGCGCCAGCGCCGCGGCATAGGGCCTGCTCTGCACCGGAACGGTCGCGATTGGCCTGAACCCCCGGGTCTGGATTACCGTGACATCGTCGCTTTCGACATTGGCCGTGTACAGGCGTTCGCCATTGGCATCGATCGCCAGGCCAAAAGGGTGATGACCTACTTCAACAGTCTTTCTGACCTGCAGGTTGTTCAAGCTGATCTTCGAAACCGAATTGCCGATGCGGTTCGCCACATACAGCCAGCGGTTGTCCGGACTGACGATCATTCCCGATGGCGACTGGCCGACGGCGATGACCTGTAGTAATTGGAAGCTGTCGGTATCGA
Organism: Gammaproteobacteria bacterium; assembly: GCA_024276805.1. Taxonomy (GTDB): domain Bacteria; phylum Pseudomonadota; class Gammaproteobacteria; order Methylococcales; family Methylomonadaceae; genus JANEMG01. The sequence goes on along the minus strand of JAJRWJ010000312.1, from coordinate 1,516 downwards.
ATACCGTGATATTGTTTTCATACCAGTCGGCGACAAACACCCGTTCTCCACTACGGTCCACAGCAATGCCCAGGGAGCCGGTGTTGACAGGAACGAAACGCAGATTCCGATACCGTCTGCCGTCCAGCACTGCGAAGCCGCCTGCACCCGGAGTACTGACATAGACCTGGGATTTTGGCGCATTGACCGCGACGCCGGCCGGCTTGCCAGGAACCCTGATGGTTTCGACGACCCGGTTGCTGACGGCATCGATGACGGAAACGCTGTTATCCAGCTGGTTACTGATAAAGGCCAGCGGCTGGGCATTGGCAGCGAAAGGCAAAACAGCCACGGTGATGAGAACCAGCGCGGCTGTTTTGAGGTATTCCCGCATCAGCGTTTGATCTTGATTTTTACCATTGATTCATCGGCATCGGGCTGGAATTTTGACCGCAGATGGACCAATCCTTCGGTGAACACCTTGCTGACCGCCTGGTCAGCCGCCTCCTCGTTCATTTCCGGCGGTGGATTGTTGTTCATGTAGGCCCGGTAATAGGTTGCCACCCAGGTGATGTCGGAACCATTGCCCTTGGGTTTTACCGTGATGGTCGCCTGATAATTATCAACCGGCAGGACCGGAACTTTTTCCTCTTTCCCGGAATGCTGGATGGTTTTCGCAGTGCTCATATCGGTAATCTTGTATTTGTAAGACATCTTGTCTTCTTTGTAGCTCTTCAGCTTCTCGGTAATGGTGCCGCCATTTTTCAGGGTCAGCACGCGGGTTGCCCCCTTCTTGTTGCCACCCTTCGCTTTGGTGCTGGCGACAGCCGGCAGCCAGGACATGTCATCGAAATTCTTGATCACCGCCCAGATTTGATCGGCTGGTGCATCGATGTGAACGGTAGCGGTCAGCTTGCCACGCACCGGACCATGCGCAGTGGCCGCAGCCGTGAAAAACAGCAACACGGCGGAAACGATAAAGGTGATTTTTTTCATATAAATTTCCTGTTCAGGTCATACCAATAAAAACAATGTGCGGTCTGTCCACAACTGCTGGACAGCCAGTGCAGCAATCATCGCCTCGCCCTACCTCGTAATTTGAGCCGGTTTTATCGATCACTGCCCTGTTCCCGTTCTTCCGGCAAAGTACATGGAAGACTGCGGGAATGCAATTTTGAGAAAAAACCAAGTGGGCAATTATAAGGCAATTTGCCCCATGCTAGAACGATTTAAATTAATAATGGCTGAATTGCCAAAAAATAATTACTACAGCACAGTATTCCTGTGCATGCAGGCAAGGCAGCCTGTACAAAAGTCACACTTACTGGCTGACCTGTGCTATCCAGTCTTCCAGATTGTAATAATTGGTCACACGGGCTATTTTGTTGTCCCGAATGGCAAAAAAAGCACCTGCCTGAAGTTCATATTTCTGGCCCAGTGCTTCCGGCTGACCGGGGTCGTGCCGCAGGTATTCACCTGTCACGGTAAATTCAGCCGCAGCCCTGCTGCCATCCGGAGTCGCCATCAGCACCAGATC
>JAJRWJ010000311.1 GCA_024276805.1 Gammaproteobacteria bacterium | reverse complement strand
GCAGCAAGGATGAGGAAGTCAATCTGGATGTGATTCTGGATGTGCCGGTGACTATTTCCATGGAAATCGGGCGCACCCGGATCAATATCCGCAATCTGCTGCAGTTGAATCAGGGCTCGGTGGTGGAACTGGACCGGCTGGCGGGCGAACCGATGGATGTGCTGGTCAATGGCACCCTGATCGCCCACGGCGAAGTGGTGGTGGTCAATGACAAGTTTGGCATTCGGCTGACTGATGTGATCAGCCCCTCGGAACGCGTCAGGAAGCTGACCTGATGAATAAATTGCCGATTCTCATTGCTACTCTGGTACAACACCTGATTTGCATCGCCACGCGTGGCTGGGAGTATGTATCAACTATTCGAGTAGTTGCCAACAGGCCTTTTCATCCGGGGAAAACAGGCGCTGCACTGCTTACGGGCTGGACCTTGGTCATTCCCGAAGCACACGCCCTGGAAAATGCCCGATCCGCAGTCAAACCCGTTTCCGCCGGCGATATGCTGGGCTGGTCGGGCGCCTTGCTGCTGGTGCTGATCATCTTTTTCCTGTGTATCTGGCTGGTGCGCAAAGTCGCGGGCCTGTCCGCTGTGGGGCCGGGTATGCTGCGGGTGGTCGGTGGTTTGTCGTTGGGTGTACGGGAGAAAGTGGTGCTGCTGCAGGTTGGTGAGAAACAACTGCTGCTGGGGGTCAGTCCTGGCCGTATAGAAACCCTGCAGGTTCTGGAAGGTGAGGATTGTCTGGTCAGCCCGGGGCGAGGCAAGGATGGGTATTCCAGATTCGATTTCTCCAGAAAACTGAAGCAGGCCATGCAGGGAGCCTCCCGTGAATAAAGCGTATTGTTCAACGGCGCTGGCCGTGGTCATTTTTATCATAGGTGCTCATAATGCATGGGCGGCGCCCGGTATACAGGCAGTCACAGTGGTCACCGACAGTCAGGGTGGTCAAAGTTATACCGTGACCATTCAGATTCTGGCACTGATGACCATGCTGACGTTGCTGCCGGCGCTGCTTTGGACCATGACCTCCTTTACCCGGATCGTGATCGTGCTGGCTCTGCTGCGTCAGGCGCTGGGTACCGCCCAGGCGCCCAGCAATCAGGTTCTGCTGGGGCTGTCACTGTTCTTGACGCTGTTCATCATGATGCCGGTTTTCGACAAAGTCCACAGCGAAGCGGTGCAGCCCTACCTGCAGGAAAAGATCGATGTTCTGGGGGCCATGGACAAGGCGTCTGGACCGTTCAAACAGTTCATGCTCCGGCAGACCCGGGAATCGGATCTGGAGCTGTTCGTGCGTATTTCCGGGAAGGGAGAGTTGCAATCGGCATCGGATGTGCCTTTCTCCCTGTTGTTGCCGGCCTATGTGACCAGCGAATTGAAAACCGCGTTTCAGATCGGATTTCTGATCTTTCTGCCCTTTCTGATCATCGACCTGGTGGTGGCCAGTGTCCTGATGTCCATGGGCATGATGATGCTGTCGCCGATGATCGTGTCGCTGCCGTTCAAATTGATGCTGTTCGTGCTGGCCGATGGCTGGGCGTTGATCATGGAAATGCTGGCCGCCAGTTTTTTTGTCGCATGACCATTCCAGAGGATAGACCATGACCCCGGAAACCATTTACACTGTCGCCCAGCAGGCCATGGTCGTCGCGGTGAAGCTCACCGCGCCGATATTGTTGTCTTCGCTGGCGGTGGGACTGATCATCGCGATGTTCCAGGCGGCCACCCAAATCAATGAAATGACTCTGACCTTCGTCCCCAAATTGATCACCATCGGTATCGTGCTGATGGTCGCCGGCCCCTGGATGCTGCAGGTGATGATCGATTTTTTCCAGGAACTGGTTCGGGACGTTCCCTATCTGATTGGTTGAACCATGGTCATCGCTGAAGCGGAAATGCTGGCCATGCTGGCGGGATTCCTGTGGCCCTTGATGCGTATCGGTGCGATGTTCGTTGCCGTGCCGGTGTTCAGCGTGCGCTCGGTTCCGGCACGCGTCAGGCTGATTGCCACACTGGCCATCACGCTGCTGATCATGCCGCTGCTGCCGCCGTTGCCGGAAACGGACATGTTCAGCGCCCGGGGCATGATGATTTCCCTGCAGCAGATCATCATTGGTCTGGTCAGCGGCTTCATTCTGCAAATGGTGTTCGCCGCAGTGGTATTCGCCGGACAGGGTGTCGCCTACAGCATGGGGCTGGGCTTCGCTTCCATGGTGGACCCCCAGACCGGATTGCAGGTGCCTGTGGTGGCCCAGTTCTATGTGGTGACCACCACCCTGGTGTTTCTGATGATGGATGGCCACTTGCTGTTGATCGAGATGTTGCTGGACAGTTTCACCACCCTGCCCATTGCCGTCGATGGTCTGGGCAGGGCGGATATCTGGTCCATCATCGCCTGGAGCAGCCGTATCTTTGCCGCCGGCGTACTGATGGCGCTGCCGGTGATTACCAGTCTGCTGCTGGTCAATGTCAGTTTTGGCGTCGCCACCAGGGCCGCGCCGCAGTTGAATATTTTTTCCGTGGGCTTTCCGGTGACACTGATGCTGGGACTGCTGCTGATCTGGGTGACCCTGCCCGAAGTCCTGGAAAATTTCTCCGGACTGCTGAGCGATTCCTATACGCTGCTGGGACAGCTGTTGCGGCTGTAAAGCGACATGGCTGAAGATTCCGGTCAGGAAAAAACCGAACAACCCACCAGCAAGCGTCTCGACGACGCGCGTAAAAAGGGCCAGATTCCCCGCTCCCGGGAGCTGAATACCTTCGTTATCCTGATCACCGCATCGACTCTGATGCTGCTGCTGGGTGAACAGATGGGCAGCGGTCTGGCTGGCATCATGCGTGAACAGTTCCAGATCAGCCGGGAAACCATTTTCGATCCAGCCAGCCCGGTGCTGCATATGCGCAAGGCGATGATCGATGGCGTCCTGGTCATCGCGCCTTTTATTGCCGTGATGGTTATTGCCGCGATAGTCGCACCGCTGGCCCTCGGGGGGCTGACATTCAGCTGGGAGGCGCTGCAGCCCAAGCTGGAAAAGCTGGATCCGATCAAGGGCATACCACGGCTGTTTGCGCTGCGTGGACTGATAGAACTGATCAAGGCGCTGCTCAAGTTTCTGTTGATTTTTCTGGTCACCTACCTGCTGTTCAAGGGCTTGTCTGGAAAATTCCTGGGGCTCAGTTCCGAACCCCTGCAGCAGGCCATTGGCCACGCCCTGCATTTGATCGCCATCAGTTTCCTGATGTTGAGCGCTTCGCTGCTGCTGATCGCGATGTTCGACGTGCCTTATCAACTCTGGGATCACAGCCGTAAGCTGAAAATGACGCTGCAGGAAATCAAGGACGAAATGAAGGAGACCGATGGCAGTCCGGAAGTAAAGGGCAAGATACGCCAGTTGCAGATGGAAATGGCGCAAAAGCGCATGATGGATGAGGTGCCCAAAGCCGATGTGATCGTCACCAATCCCAGCCATTATGCCGTGGCGCTGCGCTATGACCAACAGGGCGGCAGTGCGCCGATTCTGGTGGCGAAGGGCATCGATCTGGTCGCAGCGCAAATCCGTAACCGGGCGACCGGCGCGGATGTGCCGCTGGTTGCCGCACCGCCTCTGGCCAGAGCACTGTATTATTCCACCGATCTGGGCAAGGAAATACCTCAGGGCCTGTATCTGGCGGTCGCTCAGGTGCTGGCCTATGTCTATCAATTACAGACTGCCCGGCAGCATGGCTGGGATGAACCCCTGCCGCCGGGTGACCTGCCTGTTCCCGATGATTATCAACAACATGAATAAGCTATGAATGGCAACAAGTTAATAATGACGATGAAGTGGCTGATGAGCGCCGGACTGGGTGCGCCGTTGATCATCCTGATGATTTTGTCGATGGTGATTCTGCCTTTGCCGGCATTTATTCTGGATCTGTTTTTTACTTTCAACATCGCCTTTTCCCTGATCATTCTGCTGGTGGTGGTGTATACCCTGAAGCCACTGGAGTTTGCTGTTTTCCCCACGGTGATTCTGATCGCGACACTGCTGCGTCTGGCGCTGAATGTCGCTTCGACGCGAATCGTACTGCTGGACGGCCACAATGGTGGCGATGCCGCCGGCAAGGTCATCGAAGCCTTTGGCGCCTTCGTGATCGGCGGCAATTTTGCCGTAGGCCTGGTGGTGTTCGCCATTTTGGTGGTGATCAATTTCGTGGTGGTCACCAAAGGCGCCGGACGGGTCGCGGAAGTCAGCGCCAGATTCACGCTGGATGCCATGCCGGGGAAGCAGATGGCCATCGATGCCGATCTGAATTCCGGACTGGTGACGCAGGATGAGGCACGCGAAAGACGCGCCGAAATTGCCGCCGAGGCGGATTTCTATGGCTCCATGGATGGCGCCAGCAAGTTCGTCCGGGGCGATGCCATTGCCGGCATCATCATTCTGTTCGTGAACATCATCGGCGGTCTGGCGATAGGTGTCGGTCAGCATGGCATGAGCTTTGCCGATGCCGGACAGGTCTATGTGCTGTTGACCATCGGTGATGGTCTGGTGGCGCAAATCCCTTCGCTGCTGCTGTCCACGGCATCGGCAATCGTCGTCACCAAGGTCACCGGCAGCAGGCAGGATGTCGGGCAGCAGATGTCGGCGCAATTGTTTGATAACCCCAGGGCGCTGCTGATCACCGCGGCGGTGATGGGCATGCTGGGCATGATTCCGGGAATGCCGAACATGGTGTTCATTCTGCTGGCGACAGTCATGGCGGCTTCGGCCTATATGCTGGACAGGCGGAATAAACAGCAGGAGCTGGTTGCCATCGAACAGGCGGCCGCACCTCCGCCGGCCGCTTCGGAAGTCAAGGAACTGGGCTGGGATGATGTCATGCCGGTGGATATGATCGGTCTGGAAGTCGGTTACCGCTTGATTCCGCTGGTGGACAAGAACCAGGGCGGGCAATTGATGGTGCGCATCAAGGGGGTGCGCAAGAAGCTCTCGCAGGAACTGGGTTTCCTGATTCCGTCGGTACATATTCGTGACAACCTGGACCTGACCCCGACCGCCTATCGGATTTCCCTGATGGGTGTTGCCGTTGGCGAGGCCGAGATCATGCCGGACCGGGAAATGGCGATCAATCCCGGACAGGTATTCGGTAGTCTGCAGGGCATCGCCTGCCAGGATCCGGCATTTGGTCTCGATGCGGTGTGGATAGAGCCGGGGCAAAAGGATCATGCCCAGACGCTGGGCTATACCGTGGTCGATCCCGGCACCGTCGTGGCGACGCATTTGAGCCATATTCTGCGCTCTCATGCGCATGAGTTGTTCGGCTATGAAGAAGCCCAGCAGCTGCTGGAAAATCTGGGCAAGAGCGCACCTAAACTGATCGAGGATCTGGTTCCGAAAACGCTGACTTTAGGGGTTATCGTCAAGGTATTGCAAAATCTTCTGCAGGAAGGCGTGCCGGTCCGCGATATGCGCAGCATAGCCGAGACTTTGGCGGAATATGGCGGCAGGAGTCAAGATCCGGACGTTTTGACCTCGGCGGTGCGTGCCGCATTGGGCCGCTCCATCGTACAGGATATCAGCGGGAATCAGCAGGAACTGCCGGTTATCACACTGGAACCGGACCTGGAACAGTTATTGCATCAGTCGTTGCAGACGGCTGGTGAAAACGGCGCCGGAATAGAACCCGGGCTGGCGGAGCAAATGCATCGCTCCCTGCAGGCCAGCAGCCAGAAAATGGAAATGGAAGGACAGACGGCCATATTGCTGGTGTCTTCTTTTATCCGCCCCTGGCTGGCGCGCTTCGTGCGCCATTCCGTTTCCGGGCTGCATGTGCTGGCTTACAACGAAATTCCGGAAGACCGGCAGATCAAGGTGGTTTCGACGGTCGGTCAGCAGGCGTAGCGGAAGGGACTGATGATTGACAGTTTTGCTCCATCGATATCCTGTCGATGGCTGACTACTAGACAGATGAGGCGGTACCATGAAAATAAAACGATTTTTTGCTTCCGAGATCCGGCAGGCCATGCGCATGGTCAAGGAGGAGCTGGGCGCCGATGCGGTGATCATGTCCAATCGCTCGGTCGATGGCGGGGTGGAAATTGTCGCCGCCAGGGATTTCGATGAGCAGGCGGTCCACGAGAACCTTCAGGCGCAGGCAAAAAAAAGCCAGCGCCCGGCAGGCGAGCAGAAACTGGATTTACCGGATTTCGCGGCAGAAAAAAAACGCCTGCATATCATCAGCAGTCAGAGGAAACACCAAACCGATCAAACTGAATCCAGTCGACCCGCCGCACGCAAACTGGATCAGTATCTGGATACTGCCGGGCAATTGTCGACAAAGCCTGCAGTACGCAAGGCATCTTCTGGAAGACCCGCGGATACAGTCCATAAAAAGCCACAACGACAGCCTGCAGGCGGACATCAGGCTGCCTCGGCAAAAGCAGCCGCGCAGCTCTCGACCGACAAGATTCTTCTGGAAATGCGCCAGGAACTGAGCAACCTCAGAAACGCTCTGGATGACAGGTTTTCTGCAGCGAACATGGTGCGGCAGGAACAGCAAAAGCCGCTGCGTCTGGATTTGTTGCGTCGTCTCGCGGAGTTGCACATCGACAGCAAGCTGGCGATTAAAATTGCCAATCGCCTGGATTCCCATAGTGACTGTGAGCTTGCCTGGCAGCATTCCCTGTCCATGCTGAGCGGCATGCTTCCGCTTAGCGATGACCAGCTGCTGGATGCGGGGGGGATTGCCGCACTGGTCGGCCCCACCGGCGTCGGCAAGACCACCACCATAGCGAAACTGGCGGCGCAGTTCATTCTGCGGCATGGCGCCGGACAGGTCGCGTTGATTACCACCGACAATTATCGGATTGCCGCCCATGAACAATTGAACACCTATGGGCGGATACTGGATGTGCCGGTCGGCGTCGCTGCCGACGGGATGGAACTGGATAATCTTTTGCAGCGTTTTTCCGATAAACGTCTAATCTTAATAGACACGGCCGGCATGAGCCAGCGGGACATGCGGCTCGCGGAGCACATCAGCATGCTCCGGCAGGGTCCTGTAACCATCGAGGTATATCTGGTCATGTCGGCGGCGACGCAGCTGACAGCGATGCGGGAGATCATCGCGGCATTTCAGGCGGTGCAGCCGGAGGCGGGTATTTTGACCAAACTCGATGAGGCGGCGTCGAAGGGCGCGGCAATTTCGGCGCTGATCGAGCAGCAGCTGCCGCTGGCCTATGTGACCGATGGCCAGGAAGTACCGCAGGATCTGCATGTTCCCCGGGCTGAGGCATTGATTACAGAGTGTGCCGTGGAATTACAGCAGGTGCAGCAAGACCTTGCATGGCAGGAGCAAGACTGGGTAGCGCAGGGCTATGTATAAGCAATTGGATCAGGCAGCCGGGATTAGAAACATGAAACAAACGAAAGCCATTCGGGTTATTGCCGTGACCAGCGGCAAGGGTGGAGTGGGAAAAACCAATATTGCCACCAATCTGGGCGTTGCCCTGGCCTCGATGGGACAGCGTGTGGCGCTGCTGGATGCGGATATGGGCCTGGCCAATGTCGATGTGCTGCTGGGCATCTATCCGCAGTTCAATCTTTCTCATGTGCTGGCCGGGGAGAAGACTCTGTCGGAGATCATGCTCGAAGGGCCAAAGGGCTTGCAGGTGATTCCTGCATCTTCGGGAATACAGCAGATGTCGGAGCTGTCTGGGATCGAACAGGCGGCAATCATCCGGGCCTTCAGCGAAATCGATCAGGAACTGGATGTGCTGATCGTCGATACTGCCGCCGGAATTTCCGGCAGTGTGGTCAATTTTGCCAGAGCCTGTCAGGAAGTGATGGTGGTGGTCTGTGATGAACCGACGTCGCTGACCGATGCCTATGCCTTCATCAAATTGCTGAATCGGGATTATGGCTTGTATCAGTTTCATATCCTGACCAACATGGTGCAGTCTGTACGGCAAGGGCAGAATTTATTTATCAAACTGTCCCGGGTGACGGACCGCTATCTGGATGTCACACTGAATTTTGCCGGGGCGGTGCCCTATGATGAAGCGCTGCGCAAAGCCGTGCAAAAGCAGACCGCGCTGGTGGAAGCCTTTCCCGGCAGCAAGGCCGCCCAGTCGCTGATCGGTATCGCCCGACAGATCAATAACTGGCCGGAAAAAAACCAGAGCGGCGGTTATCTGGAGTTTTTTGTCGAGCGCATGATCGAGTACAGTTGCCGGGAGCCTGTTGCATGAAGGGAGCGGCAATGTACACCGCAGTACAGACTGGTGGCTCTGAAGTTCAGGTCATGCAGCATGTTCCGCTGGTGAAACGCATTGCCTATCATTTGCTCGGCAGACTGCCGGACACGGTGCAGGTGGAGGATTTGATCCAGGCGGGCATGCTGGGGCTGCTGGAAGCCAGTAAAAATTATGATCTCAGCCAGGGAGCCAGTTTCGATACCTACGCCGGAATCCGGATACGCGGTGCGATGCTGGACGAAGTCAGGCGCGCGGATTGGACGCCACGCTCGGTGCATAAAAAAGCACGCATGGTCAG
>JAJRWJ010000310.1 GCA_024276805.1 Gammaproteobacteria bacterium | reverse complement strand
CAGTCGTTGAAGCGGCTGATCTGGTCGATATCCACGCTGTCAAGGTATAACTCGAACATAGTGCAAACCCTGTCTCTGAAAAAGGCAAGCAGTTTACACCAGAACAGCCGGACAGGGCGACTGTCTGTTGTTCTGCCGCAGGATCATGCATGGGCGCCTTTTACCTATTGGCCGGATTGCCGGTAATGGGGTCTCCATCCCGGATGGCTGTTTCAGGCAAGTCGTTGCATGACGATACCAGTGCTCCGCCAGAAACCTGTGCATGATTTCGTGGTGAGCACTGGGTGTTTCTTTGAAATGTTATGTGTTTCGACTTGCAAGCAAAGTATTAGAGGCTAAATTTAAGGTAGCCTTCAGGATTGTGCAATCCTCTGCAATCTGACTGGGTAAATAAGGAAAAGCTTCTAGTTCATCTCTGTCAAGGACATAACAATTCATCATGACCATCAAGAAGAAACTGATTTTAGGCAGCACGCTGCTGGTTATCGCGACCGGTCTGCTGGTCAGCGGCGTGCTGAGCTGGCTGAGCAGCAAATCCGCGGAGCAGATCCTTCACCAGCAGGCCATCAACAAACTGGTGTCGGTGCGGGAAATCAACAAGTCAAGAATCGAACTGTATTTCCAGCAGATCGACAAGCAGATGCGCACCTTCGCCAACGACAGGATGATCATCGATGCGATGCTCAACTTCAGGCAGCAGGCCGTACATTTGGCCGATGCCTACACAGCCGAACAGATCGACCGGATGCGCGGGAAAGTATTGCAATATTACCGCCAGGATTTTGCCGGCGAATATGCCGGCAAGAACCGGGGTAGTACTTTGGATGTGCAGGCTCTTGCGGAAAAACTGGATGATACCGGCGTGGTCATGCAGTATCACTACATCAGCGTCAACGACAATCCACTGGGCAGCAAGGATCGCCTGGATACGGCGACCGATGGCAGTCAGTACAGCCGGGTGCATGGCTATTTTCATCCGCATATCCGCGACTTCCAGAGCAGTTTTGGCTACTATGATATTTTCCTGGTCGACCCCGGGAGTGGCCGGGTCGTATACAGTGTATTCAAGGAGCTGGACTATGCGACATCGCTGCGCAGCGGCGCCTATGCCCAATCCGGGCTGGGCAAGGCTTTCCGGCGCGCCATGCAGCTGGACAGAGCGGTCACGGTGCTGGAGGATTTTGCACCCTATACGCCTTCCTACGAGGCGCCGGCGGCATTTTCGGCGACGCCGATTTTCGACCAGGGCAAAAAAATCGGTATCCTGATCTTCCAGATGCCGATCGACAATATCAATGCCATCATGACCAATCACCAGCGCTGGCAAGCCTCCGGTATGGGCGAAACCGGGGAATCCTATCTGGTCGGCGCGGATTTCAAGGCGCGCAGCCTGAGCCGTTTTCTGATCGAGGATAAAACGGCCTATCTGGTCGCGTTGCGCAAGGCCGGCGCCGAGCCGCAGCTGATCGAAAATATAGAAGCAAAGAATACCAATATCGGACTGCAAACGGTCAGAACGCCAGGCGCGCAGGCCGCGATAAACGACGAAGCCGGTGTCGGTTTTTTCAATGATTATCGTGGCGTGCCAGTTATTTCCGCCTATGCGCCAGTGAATATTCTGGGCCAGAACTGGGCGATCCTGACGGAAATAGACCAACAGGAGGCTTTTGCCCCGGCAGCGGCGATGAAATCAAAAATTATCCGCACCACCCTGATCGTACTACTCTTGCTGGGTCTGTTTTCCTGGCTGGCGGGGCGGTTTTTTGCCGGCATGATCATCGGGCCGGTGCAAAACTTCGTCACCGCGGTCAACAATATCGTCAAAAACAATAGAATCGATTTGAGTTACCGGATGGACGAGCAGGGAAAAGACGAATTTACCCATCTGGCGGGCCTGCTCAACCGGCTGTTGAACAGCAACCGTGAAGCCATCATGCAGGTTATGGCGGCCGGAGATCAGGTGGGTTCCTCGGCGGCGCAGTTGACCAGCGCTTCGGACCAGACCCTGGAGCAGATCGACCAGCAGTCCCGGCAGATCGAACAGGTCGCTGCGGCGATGAACGAGATGTCGGCGACCGTTCAGGAAGTGGCGCGCAATGCCGGCCAGACGGCGGCGAAAGCCGATGAAGGGGATCGCCAGGCGCAGGATGGCTGCCAGGTCATCAGTGGCGCCATCGACAGCATAGAGCGCATGTCGGGCAATATCGAAGAGGCCGAGCAGTCGGTGAAAAAGCTGGAGCAGGACAGCGAGGAAATCGGTGTGGTTCTGGATGTGATACGCGGTATCGCTGAACAGACCAATCTGCTGGCCTTGAATGCAGCGATTGAAGCGGCCCGGGCGGGCGAGCAGGGACGCGGTTTTGCCGTAGTCGCCGATGAGGTGCGGACACTGGCCAGCCGCACCCAGGATTCCACACAGCAGATTCAGGAAATGATCGAACGCTTGCAGAGCGGAGCATCCGGTAGTGCGCAGATGATGCTGCAATGTTGCAAGATGGCGCGGGAAACAGCCGGACAGGCGCAGGCAGGTCAGCAGTCACTGACGGAAATCACCGCCGTGATTGCCGAAATCAACGACATGACCACGCAGATTGCCAGCGCCTCGGAACAGCAGTCGGCAGTGGCCGAGGAGATCAACGTCAATGTTGCCAATATCAGCAATTCTTCCCGGGAGACACAGCTTGCCAGCGAGCAGGTCAGTCGAAGCAGTGAGGAAATGCATAGAGTGGCGGAACATCTGCAAGAGACCGTGCAGGTGTTTGTCGTTTGAATGCTCGGTTGTAAATTTGCCGGATAATCAGCGGCAGCTGATGCTGCCGGAGCGGCATGGTTTTGCCCCGGACTAAAAAATTCTGTGCAGCGGAATGCTGAAGATTCATAGGGGAGGGAGTATACGACTGCCCGTGGCTGACAGGGAATATGGCAAAAGATTGCTGCAGACTTGTCTTGGGACGCTGTTGTGACTAAAATATCTAACTAACGTTCGTTAGGTTGTATCGAAATTGGAAACCAAAGATAAAATTTTACAGCAGGCAATCTTTCTGTTTGCACGGAAAGGCTTTGCCGGTGTTTCGATGAGAAGTCTGGCCAAAGCGGCCGATATCAGTGCGGCGAGCCTGTATCATCATTTCCCGGACAAGCACGCCTTGTATCTGCAAGCCATGCACCGGGCCTTCGCCAACAAGGCAACCGGTTTCAATGAAGTCTGGCAGTCGCAGCGCAGCGACAAAGCCAAACTGCAGCTGTTCGTTGTCAAACTGACGGAATTGATGATGGCGGACCAGGACTTCCAACGCCTGATGCAGCGGGAGATTCTGGATGCCGACGAACAGCGCATGCAGGCCTTGGCGCAACAGGTGTTTGCCGAACAGTTTGAGCATTTGATTCAGTTGAACAGGCAGTTGGCGCCGGAAAAAGACGCCCACCTGTTGGCCGTCTCGATAATAGGCATGGTCTGTTATCATCTGGAGCTGCGGCCGTTGCGCCGGTTTTTGCCCGAAGCCAGGCCAGAGCACGACGATGTCGGCACCATTGCCGCGCATGTCTTCGATTTGTTGTCACATGGACTGGGCTGTTAGCCGTTTCCGGGTGATGAACGCGCACATGCCGGATTTTGGGAAAAACGGTTTTTTATAGATGTGGAAAGAGTTGATCTGATGGAAGGGGTGTCATGCGGGTTACAACAATGATTGACAAATTGGGGCGCTTCGTCACCCGGTATCCCTGGTGGACGTTGCTGTTCTCGTTGCTTGTGGTTTTTGTTCTGGCGGCAGGTGTGCTGCATCTGGGCTTCAAGAATGACTACCGGATCTATTTCAGCAAGGAAAACCCGCAGCTGCAGGCTTTCGAAGCCATTCAGGACACCTATAGCAAAAGCGACAATGTCATGTTCGTGCTCGATCCGGGGCAGGGGAACGTGTTTACGCCAAGGATCCTGCAGGCAATCCGGCAGCTGACCGAACGCTCCTGGCAGCTGCCCTATTCCAGCCGGGTCGACTCGATTACCAATTTTCAGCATACCACTGCCGAGCAGGATGATTTGATCGTTGCCGATCTGGTGTCGGATCCGGCGGCGCTGAGCGAGGAGCAAATACAGACCATCAGGCGGGTGGCGTTGAGTGAACCACTGCTGGTCAGGCGTCTGGTCTCCCCGGCCGGCCATGTGGCCGGTGTCAATGTCACGGTGCAATTGCCCGGCAAAAGCAGCATGGAGGCCATGCAGGTCGCGGTTGAAGCCCGCAAGCTGGCTGCTGAGATAGAGGCCGAATATCCCGGTATCAAGCTGTATCTGACCGGTATGGTGATGATGAACAATGCCTTTGCCGAGTCTTCGATGAACGACAACCAAAGCCTGGTGCCACTCATGTATGGCATCGTCATCATTGCCTTGTTGCTCAGTTTGCGATCGATCAGCGCAACGCTTGGCGTGGTGCTGCTGATCCTGTTGTCGATTGTTTCCGCATTGGGTATCGCCGGATGGCTGCGCTGGGATCTGACGCCGACTTCGGCGATCGCGCCGACCATTATTTTGACCATGGCGGTCGCCGACTGTGTGCATCTGCTGGTGACCATGCTGCACAACATGCGCATCGGTCATGACAAGAGGCAGGCTGTTCAGGAGAGTATCCGGATCAATTTCCAGCCGATTTTTCTGACCAGCGCAACTACCGCGATCGGTTTTCTGAGCATGAATTTCAGTGATGCCCCGCCCTTTCGTGATCTGGGCAATATCGTCGCGATGGGCGTGCTCATGGCCTTTCTGCTGACCATCACGTTTTTGCCGGCGCTCATGGTCATTCTGCCGCTGCGCGTGAAGCGCCAGGATGATCTGGACAATCGCCATATGCAGCTGCTGGCCGATTTCGTGATTCGCAGGCGCAAGGCCTTGCTGGTGGTGAATGGTTTGCTGGCGGTCGTGTTGACCAGTTTCGTGCCATTGAATGAACTGAATGACGAGTTTGTCAAATACTTCGATGAGAGCATCGAATTCCGGCGCAGCACGGATTTTTTCAATGACAATCTGGGCGGGCTCTATTCCATGGAGTTTTCCATTCATGCCCAAAGTTCGGGCGGCATCAGCGAACCCGGCTACCTGCAGAAGCTGCAGCGCTTCACCGGATGGCTGGAAGAGCAGCCGGAAGTGATCCATGTACACACCATCACCGATACCTTCAAACGCCTCAACAAAAACATGCACGGCGATGATCCGGCCTGGTACAGATTGCCCGAACGGCGTGATCTGGCGGCGCAGTATCTGCTGCTCTATGAAATGTCGCTGCCCTATGGCCTGGACTTGAATGACCAGATCAATATCGACAAGTCGGCGGTGCGGCTGATTGTCACGATGCAGAGCATGAGCTCCAGGGAGATCCTCTCGGTGGAGCGGCGGGTGCGGGACTGGCTGCAGGATAACATGCCGGAAGCGGGCATCGAGGCCGCCAGTCCGGTACTGATGTTCGCCCATATCGGCAAGCGCAATATCATTCGCATGGTTGCCGGTACGATGCTGGCGCTGGTGTTGATTTCCTTCATCCTGATTGCCGCATTCCGCTCCCTGAAGCTGGGCCTGATCAGCCTGATTCCTAATCTGGTGCCGGCAGGAATTGCCTTTGGTATCTGGGGACTGATCGATGGCCAGATCGGTCTGGGACTTTCCGTCGTGACTGGCATGACACTGGGTATCGTGGTCGATGATACCGTGCACTTTATCAGCAAATACCGGCGCGCCAGGATAGAAAAGCAGTTCAGCAGCAAGGAAGCCGTCAGATATGCCTTCTCGACGGTGGGCGTGGCGTTGTGGATCACTTCGCTGGTGCTGGTGAGCGGGTTTTTGGTGTTGAGTCTTTCCCATTTCACGATGAATTCGGAAATGGGCCTGATGACGGCAATCACCATTGCTGTCGCCTTGTTTCTGGATTTTCTGTTTCTACCCCCGTTACTGATGACACTGGAGAAAAAATGAACAAGTTATTTTTGGCCGCTATTCTTGCATTGTTCTGGAGCCAGAGCTATGCCCTGAGTGATGAGGAAAAGGGACTGCAGATCATGCAGGAAGTGGATCGCCGGGATACCGGCTTTGGCGACAGCAGCGCCGATGTGCAGATGATTCTGCGCAATCGCCATGGCGACGAAAGTGTGCGCAAGCTGAAAATGAAAACCCTGGAGGTGATCGGCGATGGCGACAAGACCCTGAGCATCTTCAGCAGCCCGCGGGATGTCAAGGGCACCGCTTTCCTGAGCTTTACCCATGCTCTGAAGCCGGATGACCAATGGCTGTATCTGCCGGCACTGAAGCGGGTCAAGCGTATTTCCTCGAGTAACAAGTCCGGCCCTTTTCTGGGCAGTGAATATGCCTTCGAAGATCTTACCTCTTTTGAAGTGCCAAAATACCAATACAAATATCTGCGTGATGAAGTGTTCGACGGCATAGACTGCTATGTCATCGAATCGTACCCCCAGTATGAACATTCAGGATATACCCGGCAGGTGGCCTGGATCGACAAGGAGCGTCATATCGTACTGAAAATCTACTATTACGATCGCAAGGATGCCCTGCTGAAGACACAGCTGTTCAGGAATTATCAGCAGTATCTCGGCCAGTACTGGCGGGCCGGTGAAATGCTGATGAGCAATCATCAAACGGGCAAGAGCACGGTACTGATCTCGGAAAACTACAAATTCCGCAATGGCCTGAGCGATCGAGACTTCGATCGCAATACTCTGAAGCGGGCCCGCTGAGCAAGACTGCCGGTCATGGCAGTGCAGACTCTGGAATGCTTTTATTGGTAGGGCGGATAAGCCTGCGCCATCCGCCTTAGAGTGTCTGATGTTGTACGATGGCATCAGCAAGACAGTTATGATGGATAGTCATTTCTTGAAAAACGAAGCATGGCATCTCGAGCAACAGGAATGATATTGCGGTAAGTGGCACAAATGACTTGTTCATCGACGCAAAGGTGTTGGAGTACCAGTGGCGGATGGCGCTGCGCTTATTCACCCCGCGCTGTGGTATTGGCACTGCTGTTGGCCATGACCGGATCTGCCGGCGCCTGCGAATTCTCCGGGCAGATCGGCGTCGAGGATTTGGGGTTTTTCCATGCGCCACTGGACCCCCGGCAACACGGCAACTATGTCTCCGGGGTCATCGAAACCGAGTTATACCACGAATGGGATGAGGGCCGGCAAAGTTTTGCCTTTGTGCCTTTTTTCCGCTACTCCCAGTATGATGACCGGCGCACGCACTTCGATATCCGGGAATTGACCTGGATGAAAGTGGCGCGTTACTGGGAACTGCGGGTCGGTTTCCGTAAGGTGTTCTGGGGCGTGACGGAGGGCCTGCATCTGGTGGATATCATCAATCAGACGGATCTGGTGGAAAACACCGATACCGAGCAGAAACTGGGTCAGCCTATGATCAATCTGGCGCTGATCAGTGACTGGGGGACACTGGATCTGTTTCTGCTGACCGGCTTCCGGGAGCGTACCTTTCCTGGTGTCGAGGGTCGCCTGCGCACCATTCCGGAGATCGATGTGCATAATGCCCGATTCGAGAAACAGGGCGTACAACGGCACCTGGGCTATGCCATCCGCTGGTCACATGCCATTGGCGACTGGGATCTCGGTTTCTCCCACTTCTATGGCACCGGCCGCACACCGACCATTCTGCCGGAAGTGGATGGCGGCGGTAAATTGCACCTGATTCCTTTTTATCCACTGATCAATCAGACCGGTCTGGATGTTCAGGCGACCAAGGGCAGCTGGCTATGGAAGCTGGAGGCGATCGTCCGCGCCGGGCAGGGGCCGACCTTTTTCGCGGCAACCGGTGGCTTCGAATATACGCTGTTCAATCTTTTCGAAACGGGACTGGATCTGGGTTTGGTCATCGAATATATGTACAACGGCGCGGATGTTCGGAATCTGCAGACAATTTTTGATGATGAT
>JAJRWJ010000309.1 GCA_024276805.1 Gammaproteobacteria bacterium | reverse complement strand
TTTTGGCTTTGCCATTCTCTCATTTTTATTTTCCTCTTTACCTTGGCGGGTTCTGAGGAGAATTTAACAAATCTGTACGCAGGAACGGCAGAGCCTATTTGCTTCGCACCGGCAGAGCCGGTGGCTTAATGTTAGGAGTTACGGAAGGGAATCAGTATATATACTCCAAGCAGCCATTTTTTCAGTTTTCTCGCGGTTTATTTCAGGAATATTTGGCTTGTCATGCGATTATTCCAGTACTTTGCTCCCGGATATTACAACCAGCTGAAAACATGACGGTTATCTTGTCAAAGTCCGCACCAGAAACCCGGAAGTAAAAAACTACAACTTGATTCCATGGTAAATAAGCGCCAATTGAAAGCGGTCGGAAATTTGCAGTTTGTTGAATATATTTCGCAGATGATTTTTAACGGTATTGGTGGATATGTTCAGATCACGGGCAATCAGTTTGTCACATTTTCCCTGAGCGATACACTGGGCAACCTCGGATTCGCGGTTTGTCAGGCACTGTTTTAAAGGTCGTCCCTGCAATATTTCTTCCCTTCCACTTTTTTCCAGGATAAGTTTGTTCATCACCTAACCAGTCAGTTTCCGTCCCATCCAGCACTCTCCATTTTCAACCGCATGAATGGCTTTGATTAATAGCTCACTGGAAATATCCGATGGCAGAAAACCGCGTGCACCCTTCTCGAATAGGCCGTAAAGACCGGACATGTCATCCTGGTCGGTGATGAAGATGATTCTTTGCTGATAACCCTCCCTCAGGACGGTTCCAATAAAGGAATGATCAACATCGTCTCCATATATTGATAGATCCAGCAATAGCGTGGCACCGATGTTCTCACGCAGCAGGTTCAGCAACAAGCCTTGATTTTCCTCGAGAACAACGACATCTGGTTTTTGATAATACTGAGAAACATGATTGAACAAACTTTTCTCTTTGGCGTGAATTAATATTTCGTGAGAGTAAAGTGTTTCCATAGCAAGACCGACAGGGAAAGTTGCATATACCACAAGTCTTGTACAAAGGTACTTATCTACAAACCTCAGGCGTTAAAACTGTGACTGGCATCACAGGGGAAAGCAGCTATCTGTGAACAACATCTCCAAAAATCATGGACTGATAAAAACTTTCCTGATTACCCACAAGCCTCAGCCATTCTGTAAATGATAATCACGTTCAATCAATGCTTTGACATCACTGACATCCCGTGTCCAGTCTACAACACAGATAGACTTGGTTGCCACGGTCTGCGTGGCAATCCATCCGGGAACGCTCCCGCGTTCCGTGACGCGTAGCGTCACTCCATACATTCCCACGCAGAGCATGGCAACGATAAGGAACCCTCCTGGCGTCGGGATGACAGGATTTATAAGGTTTCGGCATCGCTGAGGGTCATACGTAATCAGGAAAACTCATGTGCCTGAAAAAACCATTGAAGTAGTCCCAAAGTGCTATAGAAAAGTAAAAGCCAAAGTGTGAGAATTCAACCTGACGGAGTTTTAAAAAACCAGACACTGTCTGCCTTATATGTTCTTGCAGGTGTTTCTTACTGTAATGAATCAAGAGTCATTCGAATCTGTCCTCCCGACAGACTCATCATGAAGGAGGGGTTGTTATGCGCATGCTTAACTATATTTGCTTGCTGTTTTTTATAGTATCCGCAAGCCAGGAAATACAAGCCAATCAGGATCAACCGTTATTACTGAACCTGCAGGCCTCTGGTGCAGACAAACTAAACTCGATAAATACTTTGAACAGGCGATATGACAGTACCGTGTTTATTTCCATAAGCGACCTGTTGAATTGGCACGGGGGGGATATGCCTTTTGTCACTCGGAAGATATCAAATCCTGTGCAACAAATGGCGTTGGCCTATATATTTCCCTTTAATGGCGAACAAGCCGTCAAACAACCGATTAGCGTTGACAATGATCGAAGTAATGAAAATTCACCCGGTCTTGATGAAGAAACCAAACAAGAATTGCACTGTCTGGCCCTGAGTATCTATTTCGAGGCGCGGGGTGAATCGGAAGCAGGTCAACATGCTGTTGGCCATGTAGTCATGAATCGCGTCAGCAATTCAAGATTCCCGGATTCAGTTTGTAATGTGGTGCATCAAGGAGGAGAGAAACCCTTTTACAGGTGCCAGTTTTCATGGTGGTGTGATGGCCGGTCAGACAAACCTGTGAACAAAACATCGTGGAATATTTCGCTTGAAATAGCCCGGGAAATTTACTCAGGAAAATCCATTGACCCGACGGGCGGGGCACTCTGGTATCATGCCCAATATGTAAGCCCTTATTGGCATAGCAAATTCAAGCAGGGGCCTAAAATAGGTCAGCATATTTTCTATCTGGCTACCAGTAAAAACAACTGAGTCCCGGCTGTAAGACCTACTGCGGCTCGTAACGATCTTGAACAGATGCCAGATGATGGGTGCGGATCCATCGTGATCAATGGCCACAAGTCATTGATCATCAGGAAACTATTCCAGGGATGGATATTTATGGATGCAGATCGGATAAGGATATACAGTCTGGCTACATCTCCTTACGCTTATTTGCTTTGAACGCTACAGCAACATGACAAGTGCTTCCCGGTATCCAGGCTGCCGTACAGAAATTGCACTGGAATCGCTATGCAGAAGGTTTTGTATCGCGCCCATGCTGGATTGGACGGACCGGCATTGCCGATATTTCCATCGTCTGCTGACCCGGCATGCACTGCTATATACAGAAATGGTCACCACCGGAGCCTTGTTGCATGGCGACCGGGAGCGTTTTTTGCGCTTCGACCCGGCGGAACATCCATTGGCGCTGCAGCTGGGCGGCAGTGATCCCGAGGCATTGGCCAGATGCGCCAGCATGGCCGTGGATTTTGCCTATGACGAAGTCAACCTGAATGTCGGCTGTCCCAGCGACCGGGTGCAGAATGGCCGATTTGGCGCCTGTCTGATGGCCGAACCCGATCTGGTGGCCGAGTGTGTGGCGGCGATGCGGGAAAACGTCACGATTCCGGTCACGGTGAAATGCCGCATCGGTATCGATGACCGGGATTCCTATTCTGAATTGCAGCATTTCATTGCCACAGTGGCCGCAGCCGGCTGCCGGACTTTTATCATTCATGCACGGAAAGCCTGGCTGAACGGCCTGTCGCCGAAACAGAACCGGGAGATCCCGCCGCTGCGCTACGATGATGTCTATCGCATCAAACAGGACCTGCCGGATTTGCAAATCGTCATCAATGGCGGCATCGTCAGTCTCGAACAGGCCCATGGGTTGCTGGAATGCGTGGATGGCGTGATGATCGGCCGTGCAGCCTATCACAATCCCTATCTGCTGGCCGGGGTTGACAGGTTGTTCTTCGATGGTTATCTGCCAGTGAAAACCCGCCAGGAAGTCATCATGGAGTTTGTGCCCTATGTACAGCGGCAGTTATCGCAGGGCGTGCGATTGCACAGCATGACCCGGCATATACTGGGGCTTTTTCATGGTGAACCTGGCGCCCGGGGCTGGCGCCGCCATCTCAGCGAACATGCCTGCAGGCGGGATGCCGATGACAGAGTGATCATCGCGGCGCTGCAGTATATCCAGGATGCGGCGGAATAGGCGGCATTGACCCAAGCGCCTGCCTTGCATGTATAATGGCAACCTCTTTTTTATATTGAAAATTTAATCCTATGCAAGAGCATTTCGCCAGAATAATCGAGTCCGTTGGTGAGGACCTGAACCGTGAGGGCTTGCGTGATACGCCGATGCGGGCAGCCAAGGCTTTTCAGTTTTTGAACAATGGCTATGAAAAAACCCTCGACGAGGTTCTCAATGATGCAATCTTCAGTGCCGACACCGAAGATATGGTGATTGTCAAGGATATCGAGCTGTATTCTCTGTGTGAACATCATCTGTTGCCGTTCATTGGCAAATGTCATGTCGGCTACCTGCCCAGCGGCAAGGTGATTGGCCTGTCGAAGATTGCCCGTCTGGTGGATATGTATGCCAGGCGTCTGCAGATCCAGGAAAGACTGACCCGGCAGATTGCCGATGCCATCGAAACGGCGATCAATGCCCGGGGCGTGGCCGTGGTGATCGAGGCGAAGCATCTGTGCATGATGATGCGCGGCGTGGAAAAGCAGAATTCGGTGATGACCACGTCAGCCATGAAAGGCATTTTTCGTGAAGAACTCAGCACCCGCTCGGAATTTTTGAATCTGCTGCGCCGTTGACCCCTAAAGCGACGTGTCTAGTGCAAAAAAAACAGCCATTTTGCTGGTCAACCTGGGATCCCCCGACGCACCGACAATACCGGCGGTAAGACGCTTTTTAAGGGAATTTCTAGGCGACCCCAGGGTCGTCAACCTGCCGCGCTGGCTGTGGTTGATTATCTTGTACGGGTTGATTCTGCCCTTCCGTCCAGGGAAATCGGTGAAAGCCTATCGGCAGATCTGGAGCGAACAGGGTTCTCCGCTGATCTTCTGGACGCAGCGCCTGACTGACAAGCTGTCGGCAAAAATCCAGCAGGCCGGATTACCGAATGACTGCAGTACCGTCATGGCCATGCGCTACGGCCAGCCGGCGATCGACAAACAATTGCAACGGCTGCACGTCCAGGGCATCGACAGGCTGATCGTCCTGCCGCTTTATCCGCAATATTCCTCGACCACGACCGCTTCGGTGTACGATGTGGTCAGCGCCACGCTTTCCGGCTGGCGGCATATTCCCGATTTGTATTTTATCAGTGACTATCATCTGCAACCTGGATATATCCAGGCGCTGGCGACATCCATAGAGAACAGCTGGCGACAGCAGGGCAGGGGACAGTTGCTGCTGTTTTCGTTCCACGGCCTGCCGGCAAAACTCAATGAATTGGGCGATCCGTATTTTAAGCAGTGCCAAGGCACCGCAGCGGCAGTCGCTGCAAAACTCGATCTCCAGCCACAGCAATGGCGCTGCGTTTTTCAGTCCCGGTTTGGCCGCGGCAAATGGCTGCAGCCCTATTGTGTGGAGGAATTGACAAAATTGCCGGGCGAGGGGATAACCGATATCGACATTGTCTGCCCGGGGTTTTCCGTCGATTGTCTGGAAACCCTGGAAGAGATCGCCATCACCAACAAAACCGTGTTTCTGGCGGCGGGGGGGCGGCACTACCGCTATATTGCCGCGCTCAATGACGACGCTGCGCATGTCGATGTGTTGTATGAACTGCTTTACAGACGACTTTGACGGTAATACATTATGACCAGAAGATACAATACGAATTGCGCCATGTGCCGTTTGATGCGCAGTCTCGCCTTCAGCGGCATCGGGGCCGCTTCGGGCGCAGGAATCGCTTACCTGATGGGGGCTTCCAGGCAAAACGTGTTGATGACTGCCGTGGTCACGGCGGCCATTCTGGTTTTTGGTATTGTTGGCAGGAAGAAAAATTGACATGACTGATACGATAATACAATGCTGGGGGAATGCCTGGCCTGAAGTGCGCTGCACCACTCCTTTGCAAACCGGGGAAGGCGTCATCGATCCCGGCACTTTCAATGCCATCGAGATCGATGAGCTTTTTGATTATGTCAATGACACGACCACCACCATCGGCGCGGCAGTATTGTATCGTTCGCTGGTGCGGCCCCTGGATTCACGCGCGGGGATACAGGCGAAACAGGAAGCGCTCCTCGAACTGCAGAGCAATCCGCAGCTGCGGGCAGACATCGAAGGTGTCGTCGCCCATGCCGCAGAAGATGAAAAAGGCTTTTATCAATTGTTGTACGGGAAATTTCTCGGCATGTTCGGCACGGCCATGGAAGGCGAGAATGTCAAGGTCGAGGGTTACGGGTACGAGCCCTATATCAAAGGCACGCGCATGATGCTGGACCTGGTCAGTGGCATTAATGACGCCTCACCGCCGGAAAGCGCCTATCTGAAAAAACTTTTCGGTGCAATCGGAAAATTCGCGGATTCCCGTGCCTATTCGTTCATGAAAGGCCCTGTGTACAGAACTGAACACACACTGCAGTGCAAGCTGGACAGAAAAAAATCTTTCGCCCCGGCGTTCATTTTCCGCCCCAGAATCTTCAAACCAGTATTCATTGCCTTGGTTTTTGCCCTGTTGTGGCTGATCGGACAATTCAATCCGTTGCAGGCAGTGGATGTCTCCTTCGAGTTCAGCCCGGTTTTCACGCTGTTCCTGATTCCCCTGGGTTTGCTGTATATTCCAATGATCGGCTCCTATGACCGGGACAGCTGCATCTATCCACTGCGCGAGGAATTCAAGGCATCGCCCGATGTGCGGGGGACTTTCGATGCACTGGGGCAACTGGATGAGTTGCTGGCCTTTCTCAAATATGCAGAGTCCTTCGGCGGTCCGATGGTCCTTCCGCAGTTTATCGATGCAAAATATCATCGCATGCATCTCGAGGACGCCAGGAATCCGGTGCTGGCGAAAAACAACGAGCAATATGTCGGCAATGATTTCGATTTGCAGAAGGAGCGTCTGGTGTTCATCACCGGGCCCAACAGCGGCGGCAAAACGGCATTCTGCAAGACCATCACCCAGATCCAACTGCTGGCGCAAACCGGCTGTTTCGTTCCGGCCAAAGCCGCCAGATTGACTGTTGCCGACCGGATTTTCTATCAGGTTCCTGAAATCAGTCATCTGGACGATGGTGAAGGACGTTTTGGCACGGAACTGAAAAGAACCAAAAATATCTTTCTCGCCTGTACCGCCAACAGCCTGGTGGTGCTGGATGAGTTGTCGGAAGGCACAACTTATGAAGAAAAACTGGAAACTTCTGCTAATGTTTTAGATGGGTTCTATCAATTGGGTTGCAGCACCATTCTGATCACCCACAATCACCAACTGGTCGACAATTTCGTCAGCAGGGGGCTGGGTCTGCCAAGACAGGTACAGTTTGCCAAAAATGCACCGACCTATAAATTGATCAAGGGAATCTCCCGGGTAAGTCACGCGGACAGAGTGGCAAGGAAAATTGGCTTTTCCAAGGAGGATATCGCCAAGTATCTGAATGGAACCAGGAAAAAAACATAAATTCATGCAGATGTTCAGAACACTCATATTGTTATCGGGCATGCTGGCCTGGTTGCCTGCCGCGGCGGATATCTACAAGTACGTCGCACCCGATGGCAGTGTCTACTATACCGATGAACCGCGGGACAAGAAATACAAACTGATCATCCGTACAAAACCCAAAAACTACAAGGCTTCGCTGCGTCATCTGCAGAAAAACAGAAAAAAATACACCGCGATTATTGCTGCGGCGGCAGCCCGGCACAAGATTGATCCCAAGTTGTTGCATGCAGTGATACGCGCCGAATCAGCCTACAATGCCACTGCCATCTCGTCGGCAGGCGCTGTCGGTCTGATGCAGTTGATGCCAGCGACGGCAAAGCGCTATGGCGTCGCCGATCGACGCAACCCGGCACAAAATATCGAGGGTGGTACACGCTACCTGAAGGACTTGCTGGC
>JAJRWJ010000308.1 GCA_024276805.1 Gammaproteobacteria bacterium | reverse complement strand
GCGGAAAACCGGGCAAAAAATCGCCGGGTTGAGATCATTCTCGAACAGGATGATGTCCCGGGCGGCGAGAAAGTCCGGATAATGGATGTCGGCAACAGCAAGGTATTGCCGGCCAGCCAGTAACCGAATGCAGGCATGCTATTGGCAATGGGGATTGATTTGTGAGCGAACAGCAAAAAGCGGATTTTTCCGGCGACAGGCGGCGTTTTTTTCGCATCGATGACACGCTCCGCATCTTTTATAAGAAAATTCCTGAAAATCAGCTGCAAGGGAGCAAAGTCCCTGGCATGAATGCATTTGGCGATTGTTCATTGGCCACTGCGCTTGATATGATGACCCAGGAATCCCAGGTAAGTCTGCACCGACTGGAGCGAAGCGACCCCGATGTCGCGGAATATCTGAAAGTACTCAACAACAAGATCGATCTGGTTGCGCGCGCCGTGTTGATGCAGAAGATGGAATTGTCCGAGCAGAAGACCCGTAATGTCAATATGAGCGCATCAGGCATTGCCTTCGACAGTGAAGAACTCATCCAGCCTGGCGTGTGCCTGGAAATCAAGATGTTGCTGGCATCCAGCATGGCAGTGATCATCACCTATGGTACCGTGGTCCGCTGCGAGAAGAACGCCGATATGAACAAGGAATACCCCTATATCGTCGGTGTCGATTATTACAATATGCCCGAGCAGGATCGGGAACTACTGATCAAACATGTCGTGAAAAGGCAAATTCAGCAGATCAGGGAAGAAAAGGAGAACAGCTGATTTGTGGAACTCCCGGAAATAAAAAAAAAGCTGCTGCTGTTGCTGGGCGACGGTAAATTCCATTCCGGCTCGGAATTGTCGGCAGTTCTCGGTGTCACTCGTTCGGCAATCTGGAAACAATTGAATACCCTGCCTGAACTGGGTATCGACATAGCTGCGGTCAGCGGCAAGGGATACCGCCTGGAGAAGGCAATCGACTGGCTGGATGCCGCCGAAATTGAGCAGGCCATGAGGAAAACATCGCGGGCATTGCTCTCAGAGCTGGAAATTCATCAGCGCATCGATTCCACCAACAGTTATCTGATGAATCGGGCACTGGACGGCGCCGGGGCAGGAACGGTCTGTCTCGCCGAATATCAAATGGCCGGCAAGGGCCGGCGTGGCAGGGAATGGGTTTCGCCATTCGGCAGCAATATCTATTTGTCCATCCTGTGGCGCTTTCAGCAGGGACCGGCGGTTCTGGCCGGTTTGAGTCTGGCGGCGGGCGTCGCAGCTATTCGGGCGCTGCGGAGTCTCGATATCCACAGCCTGGGCTTGAAATGGCCGAATGATATCTATTGGCGGGACAGGAAGCTGGGAGGGATTCTGGTCGAAGTATCCGGAGAGGCGAACGGGCCCTGCTGTGTTGTTCTGGGCATAGGCCTGAATATTTCCCTGACCGAAAAAGAGGCGCAAAAGATTACCCAGGCCTGGACCGATCTGCAAGACATATTGAACGGAGCTGCACCATCGCGGAACAGGTTGGCTGCGGCATTGCTCAATGAACTGCTGCCCGTGATTGCCGGTTATGAAAAACAAGGCCTGCAGCATTTTCTGGAGGAATGGCGCAGCTATGATTGCATGCTGGGCCGGGCGGTGACTCTGCACATGGGGCAGAACAGCATCGAAGGTTTCGTGCATGGTATCAATAGCGATGGCATGCTATTGTTAAAGCTTAAGGATGGCGGAATTCAGGTATTTACTTCGGGCGAAGTCAGCTTCAATGGGTGATCATGGTTTCGTGCGGTTGTACGCTATGCGGTATTGACGGCAGGTTATGCATTTACTGATCGATTTGGGCAATACCCGTTTGAAATGGGCCATGGCTGAAGGACGGGACATCCATTCCGGCCAGGCCCTGGCGCATGCCCGGCAGAGTGATATCAGGGAAGCACTGCGCAGCCATTGGCAGAATCTGCCCAGACCTGCCCGGGTCGCCATTGCCAGTGTCGCGGCGTCTGATCTTCTGGAACAGGTGCGCTGGACCATACACCGGCTTTGGCCGGGTCTGGAAATCATCCGGCCGCAACCGCAGGCCCATGCCCATGGAGTGAGCAATGCCTACCGGCAGCCGGAGAAACTGGGTGTCGACCGGTGGCTTACGTTGCTGGCGGTGCGTCGCTATCATGATCTGCCGGCCTGTGTGGTCGATTGCGGAACGGCCATCACCATCGATATCCTGAATGTCCGGGGCAGGCATTTGGGGGGCATGATCGCACCTGGTTTGACCCTGATGAAAAGATCACTGGTTCAGGGGACGGAAGCACTGCAGTCTTTTCAGGATGAATTTGCCGTGGGTCTGGCCGATGCCACCGAGGCAGCTATCTGTAATGGTGCGCTGTTTGCTGCCATCGGACTGGTGGAAGCGGTCGTAGCCCGTTACGGGCAGGGAATGCAGCTGCTGCTGACCGGCGGTGATGCCCGCTGCATCGCCGGGAAAACCGACCTGGCTTCTGTCATTGAACCCGATCTGGTGCTGCAGGGCCTGACGGTGATACTACAGGACTGACAATGAAATATTTCTTTTTTGTTTTGCTGCTGGCCAATGTGCTGTTGTTGCTCTGGGAAATCAATACGGGGGTCTTGCACCAGGAACTGGAGGCAGTGTCGCCAGCCCAGAAGAGCAAGGGTATCGGACAGATCAGGTTGCTCAGTGAAATCACCAGGGATGAGCCCCGGAATGAATCGATTGCGATCACGGATCAAACCATTGGTCAGGGGAATTTGCCTTTTGTTGTGCAAAAGGATTCTCAGGATGTTTCCTCTGCTGGGCAGCCAGCATCGATGTCAGGGATGGAGGGGAAATTACCAGATTCGGCTGTACTGGATTTGCCACGGGAGATCGATGAGTCCGGTCAGGGGAATGAACCGTCATCGATAAAAACGTCGCAGCCATTGATTCCGGAGCTTGATCAAGTCGAGCCACTGGCAGAGCGATCCGATTCGATCGAACGGGCATTCCAGAGCAGCGACGATTCCCGGACCGTGGCGTCGGGTTCCGCCACTGTCCGAGACGAATTGTCAACGTTGCCTGCCGCTATCGAGCCTGTTCCGGAGAAACGCCAAGTCCCGGAGATTCCCAATACCGCACAATCCAGGGAGGAGGCGGTGCTTGATAAAGACCTGGCTGATGACAAAGACGGCGTTTCGGAAAAAACGCTGCACGGCAAGGGTCGGCAGCAAGCTGGCGCTTCCGGGGGTACTGCGGAAGAGGCTGATCCGGCCGGCGATCAGTCGAAGTCGTCACCCGGGCATGTCGGGATACAGCACACTGAAAAACCGGAAAAGATACAAATTATGCCTGAAATCATATCGGCATCGCCATCCCGCCATGCTGCTGTCGGCGCTGCCGACGAAACGGGCAATCCACCGACAGTAGTGCGGTCCTGTTACAAAATAGGTCCTTTCCCTGACGCGGAAATGATGCAGGCCGGTACAGCTGCCTTCAGCACGGCGGCCGGCAGTGTGGAAATTGTCAGCAACAAGCGAAAAATTCCCAGTGGCTACGTGGTGTTATATCCTGCTTCGGAAACTTTCGAACAGTCGCTGGATAATTACCGGATGTTGAAAAAGCAGGGCTACAGTGATCTCTGGTTGTTCAGAAAAACGGCATGGCGCGGGGCTGTCTCGATGGGCATCTACCGTAATGAAAACCGGGCCAGAAGAATCGCGCAGAGATTGCTCGACAAGGGAATGCATGTACAGGTCAAGCCCATATATAAAAATGCGCCGCAATATTTTCTCAGGGTCACTGCGGTAAACTCCGGACTACAGGCGTTGCAAAAAGCGCTTGCAGACCTGAAAAGACAAATATCGGATCTACAATTAAAAGAAACGGAAGTTGTCTCTTGTGGCGACAGCCGGTAAACGAACTTCACTACACAGCCGGTTGCATCAATCAGCAGCTTTTCAGTTGCGGCGGCTTGTCTCTGCTGCGCCAGAGGAAGAAATCATGCGCGTTGCCATGTATCGGCCGGCTGGATTCCTCACCGTGACTGGAATGTCAGGGTACTTTCCCTGGGCAGGGCGATTGATTCAATCTGTTGCTTTGCCGGTCGCGTAATGCAGACAGATGAACAGGAAAAACTGCAGGCCAAATATCAGGTTGGCCATCAGTAAATGAATCGGCTGCGCGGCAGGCGGCATGCCCAGCCTGTCCATCGTGATGCCAGCGCCTATGGCGATAACCAGCAGTGCTATCAGCGTCGCGGCGAGCCGCAACAAAATATTTTCCCTGCTCACCGAACGATGGATCTGCCAGGCCAGCCAGAGATTGGTCAGCAGAATGAGTGCTGAAAATGAACGGTGCACATAGAAAATCATGGGGAAATCATCACGCCAGTATTGACGGTCTATATAGTTGTGGTTGTTGGCGATGATATCGACAGCTTCCCACACTTGCGTGCCCATTGCAACCTGCAGCAGTGTCATGGCCATTGCCAGAATCAGTATCATGCGGAACCGGTCCGGCAGGGCGCTGCTGTCTATGCGGCCGATGGCTGCCTTTTGGGAACGCGCCACCGCGTAGATCAACAGCGCGACGATGCCCAACGCCAGCAACATATGCAGGGTGATCATATAGGGTTGCAGATTGCTGGCGACCACCCGGGAACCCAGCCAGCCCTGAAAGCCAACCAGCATGAATACGCCCAGCGACAGAGTGAAAATAGTCCTGTCACTTTTCCAGTAGACACGGGATTGCCAGACGGTCAGCATGATCAGCAGGCCGATGCTGACACCGGTCAGGCGGTTCAGATATTCAGTCCAGGTTTTGACGGGGTTGAATCTGCTGTTCGCGTAGCCGCGCTGCGCATAGATCTCCTGATAATTTTCCGGCAGCTGTGCTTCACTGGTCGGGGGAATCAGCTGCCCGAAGCAGGTGGGCCAGTCCGGGCAGCCCATGCCGGCGCCCGATGCGCGGACGATCCCGCCCACCAGAATGAGAAAATAAACGGCAAATATGGTAATGATGCCGATGCGTCGGAAGCGAAAAGCGGCGCTGGTGTCGGTCATGCTATATTCAATGAGGCGGTCGGGTGAAAAGTGAGTGTTTATTATTTTATCACTTTTTTACACCGATCACTGTCCGGCAGACAGCCACGAAGCGTCAATCAGGCGAACATTTGCTGGGTAAGTTCGATTTCATCGGAAATACCTTCGATCTCCAGAACCTCGGCATCGGAAGTCAGGCCCAGTTTGGCGAAGGAGGGTACCGTTGCCCAGTCGACCCGGCAGGCAGGATGGTCGGTTCCGGCAATACTTTGCAGGAAGGCGACCTGGACGATATCCACATAGTCCGCCTGGGGTCCCGGATCCCGCTGGAAACTGACATATTCCGAGGCGACCGGCTTCAGTTCCTCCGGAAAATCCCAGGTATCCATGATGATTTTTCCTATGGCGGGGTGGGCTTTTTCCATCAGTTTGGCCAGCCGTGAAGGGCTGTCTCTGAATTCAGGGATATTTTCCACCAGCATCAGGATGGGCAGCTTGCCAATCTGGTGAATGAGTCCGGCCAGCATCGCTTCATCGGCGTTGAGGTGTGGGGTAAAAGCGACCAGCGCCCGGCTGATGGCGGAAACATTGATGCTCGCTTCCCAGGTGGCACGGAAATGCTGTTCCAGGAGAGCGGTCGTCGGGGTAAACATCTGTTGCATGATCAAGCTGGTGACCAGAGTGCGAACGGTGTTGTTGCCCAATCGGGCAACCGCCATCTGGATATTTTTTACTTCCACTGTGCCTCTGTACAGAGGGCTGTTGGCGACCTGGATCAATCTTGCCGACAATGCAGCGTCGGTGGTGATCATTTCAGCCAGTTTTTGTGCCGATGCCTCGCCCTTGGAAACGGCATCACGCACTTTGATGGCGATGTCAGGCAAAGTGGGCAGTACCAACCGATTTGCATTCAGCTCATCCTGAACGTGATCGAGAAAATCCTGAACTGATTTGAATTGTATTTCAGCCATAGCGTTTATAGTGAGTTAAATTGAATAAACTAATTCGGTTATGATGATCCTGTCTCGATTCCGATTCGCCAGAACAAGGTTTTCTGATAGCGCATAGCCTGTTTGCAGTATCACCAACATGAACACCCCTGTTGGCGTTGCCTGCGCCGTTAAAATCGACCCCACAGTCTTATCGGAAGCGTCTTCCGGAGCAATAATGGCGGAACCGGCTTCAGGCGGTTCTGGGGCATGGCATTCGGCCAGGTACATTTTACGTTTGGCCTTTCCCAGATAATGCGTCCGGGCGACAATTTCCTGGCCGGTATAGCAGCCCTTGTCGAGGCTGATGCCGTTCAGTTGGTCCAGATTGAGCATTTGCGGGATGAATTGCTCCGTTGTCAGTAAGTTTAGCCAAGGAATTCCGGAAAGTATATCCAGAGTTCGCCATTCATTGGGATTGCCCGTTTGCCAGCCCTGTGCGGCGTAATCTTTCCAGGTCTCTATTGCCGTATTGACCGGCAGGATGGCCAGGCAGCGTGGTGCAGTGGTTATGGTCGGCAGGCAAATGACCATGCCGTCGTCGACCGGTCGTGCCGCGAGAACCTGTTCCGGAACGGCAGTTTTTTCACCCGCGCCGGTGCTCAGGCTGAAACCGAAAAGGCAGAAATGATCACTGCTGTCGATCAGCTGTACGTCGGAGCGCAGCACATAGAGCTGCAATTTCTTTTTCAGGATTGGCAGTAGTTCAACAGGGACGACG
>JAJRWJ010000307.1 GCA_024276805.1 Gammaproteobacteria bacterium | reverse complement strand
TTCTGTAAGGCGTTCTGGCAGAATTGGGAGTAGTGTACTGGGTAGCTGCTCTGCCGCTTGGCGTGTAGGGCTTGCCGGACTCGATGTGCCAGAGGAAATTGAGTCCCCAATTGGCCGGCAATTTTACGCCAAAAATGGTGGGTGCCTGACCGCGAGGAACGCGAAAATCCAGAAAGACGTTGGCAGAGTGACGAACATCCCAGGCCAGGGGCCATTCCCGGATGGGGATGGGTTTGCCACGATAGCCATAATCATATCCCTGACGATAGCTGGAGCTTTTGCCCATCGCGTAGGAATAGGTATAATTAACATTGCCGGATGTATAATTGCTGTAGCGCTTTTCAAAAGACAACTCAAAGCCGCGGGCGCTGCCATAATCCCGGTTAACGTAGACGTTATAGGTCAGACCCAGTCGGCCGCGTGTTTCTGTATTCAAAAGGCCCTGATAGTCTTTGTAAAAAGCCGTTGCCGTCAACCGCATCTCATCGTTGAAAGCATGTTTTACACCCACCTCGTATTGCGTGGTTTCCTGCGAGCTGAGGTTGGGGTTGCCGTACAGCTTGTAAGCACCAGAGGTCTGGGTGTCCTGAATGAAGAGAAAATTCCAGTCCACTTCCTGGGTAAAGCGGCCGAATTGAAAATAAAGCAAATCGCGGTCGGTGATAGGATGCGAAACGCCCAGGCGGGGATTCAGCGTGTATTTGTATTTCAGGCCGAGAAATTCTTCGCCTTCCTGCACCTTATCATTCACCTGCTTGCCCGGCGCATAAAAGTCCATGCGCAAGCCAACGTTGACAATCAGTGTTTCGTACTCTATTTTATCCTGAACATAAAGTGCGCCGGTTGTGGGATAACGGGTGTAAAAATCGCGAAACACGCCGTATTCCGGCCACAGGCCATCGTCCAGAATTTCATCGGGATGGTAGGACTGCGGATATTTGATTTCCTGCATTTGCATTCGATAGTGGTTGATCTCCATACCGGCTTTTACCTGGTGATTGATGTGCACCTGGCTGGTGAAATCGATCTTGGCCGTCCACTTGTCCGAGGTGCGATGATGGTAAGTGCCGCGGGCCGGAAAACCGGCATCGTAAAAGCCATCGCGGTCATAGTCGCGATAGTTGGCGCCGCGGTCATCGCCGGTGGGCGGGATCAGAGAATCCCATAACTGGTAAACTTCCGGGGGCGTCATACCGCCAGGGGTCAGCAAATAATCGGTCCGGTAATGGCCGATGAGTAACTCATAAAAAGTGGAAGGATTGAGCGTATGGTTGATCTTTACCATTTCGCGTCGATTGTTCTCTTCTCTCTGCCAGAAATTTTCCGGGATATTCTTGAAAGCATGGTTATATTCATCGTAAAAGCTGACATCGGTCTGGTAGCTGAAGGTCATCTTGAAATTCGGGCTAAAGCGCAGCGTCAGGTTCGACAACGAAGCATACTGATTGTCCATGCGGTTGCCGTATTTGAACGGCAATGGAATGCCGAAAATCTTGTCGCGCAATTCGTCGCTTCGATCTTCGCCCGTGGGCGCATAGTAGGCAAGATCGAAAGCGCCGCTGGCATCGGTGAAATTGCCGGTGGCGGAAACAAACAGCGTGGTCTTGAAAGGAAGCCGCAGGCCAATGGCCGGCAAAAGCTTGGAGGTCAACGGCTCGGGCCCGCCGATGCTGAACTGGAATTTGTCGGTGTTTTCCGAATACTTGCGCAAGCCGGTACCATGGCCATAAGGGGTTTTGAATGTGCCAAAACCAAGGTCATCGGTCTGGTAGCGAAAGCTACCGCTATAGTAAGCGCCACCCTCTTTGGTCACCACGTTGACGATGCCGGACATGGCATTGCCGTATTCTGCCGAGTAGCCGCCAGTAATCACCTCCACCTCGGCCACAGCATTGGCCGGAATGGTCAAGCCACCGGCGCGGCCGGCCATTTCGTCCACCGGGTTGGCGGTAAATTCGGTCACCTGTTCCTGCGTGGTTCGGGTGGCCATGGACGTCTGCGGGTCGCGAACCGACATACCATCGACAACGTAAAGAACTTCGCCGGTTCGTCCGCCACGCACATTGATGTGCATGCCCTCGCCAACCACACCGGCCTGCTGCGACACAATGTCCAGCACGCTGGAAACATTGGCCATGCGCCGGATGGTTTCTTCGTTCATGCGGTGCGAACTAAAAGTAACATCCTTCTGGATGATGGGTCGTCCGGCAACCACGGTAATTTCCTGTCCCAGGTCCAGCACTGTGGGCGAAAGCGAAAAGCTGAGCGAGGTCGTCAAGTCCACCTGCACTTTCACGTTCTTCATCAGCACCGATTCGAAACCGATCATGGTCGCCTTTACATCATACGTACCAGGCGGCACCTGCAGGATGACGAAATTTCCGTTCAGGTCCGTGCTGGCACCCAGCGACGTTCCCACAATGGTGATATTTGCCATTGGCAAAGGTTCCCGTGTTTTCTTATCGATAACCTTGCCCATGATTTTACCTGTTGTACCCGCCCAGCTCTGGCCGACAAAAGCCAGCATTAGAACGGCGAGAAAGACAATTTTTATGACTTTTTTATCCATCGCAAGGACCTCCTGATGGAAATTTTATGGAATGATAAATAAATTTTTTACAGAGGGGAAAACCCGGTTTTTCTTGAATCATGAGACCCGCCTTAAAAAATACGTCAAAAACAATCGATCCTGTTGGCCGACCCGGCATGACCCGGAACCTGCTACAGATGATAAGTAAAGCTTATCGTGACAATGTTGTTTATTCTTTTTGTCTTGTAAATTCGGTGATTATAATAGTCGCTCGATGTCATCCACCACTCAAACTGGGTTGA
>JAJRWJ010000306.1 GCA_024276805.1 Gammaproteobacteria bacterium | reverse complement strand
TCAAGGACATATGGCTTTATCCACTCTCACGGCAATTCAGGAAAACCCTGACCCGCTGATTTTGGCGTAAATGGGTTGGACGAATATTTACATTGATTATGCCGGCACTTCCCTGTACCGGATTAGTCAAATTTTGCAAATCCGGGGTTTGGATGTCCGAGCCGGGGATGTCGGCAGCAGGGATGCTGCCGTCAAGCCCCCAGGGATGGGTTCACGGCATTTCTCGGAACGGGCATCCGAACCCAAGCAGCTTAAATCATGCTCAAGATGACAAAGCAGGATCAATTGCTGAAAGGCCATTGTATGGCGTTTGCCACATCATCTCCGTTGCCAGCCTCTGCAAAGTCTCTGTCATAGCCTGACCTGTGCTTCGATAATTTCCAGCGTGGTCCGCAGCAGATGCTTCTGCCCGGTGAACAGCCATGCCGCATCGGATTGCCGACGCAGCCAGGTGAACTGCCGTTTGGCCAATTGCCGGGTGGCGATAATGGCTTTTTCAGTCATGGTCTGAAAATCATGTTCCCCTTCCAGATAGGACCAGACCTGTCGATAACCGACCGCCCGGATCGAAGGCATGGCGAGTGTCAGATCCCCGCGTCGAAATAACGCCTCGACTTCCTCGAGCAGCCCTTGTTCCAGCATTTGCCGAAAGCGCCTGGCAATCATTTCGTGTAGAACCGGCCTGTGTTCTGGAGCGATGACCAGCTTGATTATTTTGTAGGGTATAGTCTGTTGCTGACCTTCGCGAATCAGATCGGTCAATGGCTTGCCGCTGAGCTGGTATACTTCCAGGGCACGCTGGATACGCTGCGGGTCGTTGGGGTGGATGCGTTGCGCCGACTCCGGATCGACTTCGGCCAGACGCCGGTGCAGTGCCTGCCAGCCATGTTCCGCCGCCTGCCGGTCCAGCATTTCCCTGACTGCGGCATTGCCGGCAGGCAGTTCAGCCAGGCCATGCAGCAGAGCATGAAAATAAAGCATTGTGCCACCGACCAGCAGTGGGATTTTTCCCCGTTCGCTGATATCCTGCATCGCCGCCAACGCGCGGGCCCTGAACTGGCCGGTAGAAAAGGCTTGCGCCGGATCGAGTATATCGATCAAATGATGCGCTACTGCCCCCCGCTCCTGCAGCGTCGGCTTTGCCGTGCCGATATCCATACCGCGATAGACCAGCGCGGAATCAACGCTGATAATTTCACAATTCAGTGCCTGGGCAACCTGCAGAGCCAGTGTTGTCTTCCCCGAGGCAGTAGGACCCATGATGAAAACTGCCGGTGGCTGCATTTGTGTCGTCATCGATGCCAATGCAGCAACTATACTGAGTATAAATAAATCAAAAAGGTCTATATCATCAACCGCCAAGTTCGCTGTCCACCTTCTCCTGGACATCGGTGGAACTGAAATTGTCGTTCAGGGACTGTACCAGTTGCTTGGCGCGATCCTGCAATTTCAGTAACTGCATGCGGGTCTGCTTGTTCCACCCCAGCGGTTCCTTGATGGGCAGCATGATGCGCCAGAAAGTCAGACTCTTCTCGAATAATCCCGCGGGATTTTCCAGCAACCTTTGTTCCTTCTTCTTTTTTTCCAGGTCCTTGATGATAATTTTTGCCTGCAGCTTGCTGACCAGCAGATGAATAGGAACCATCATCAGAACAATCACGGCAATGGAAATGGGCGCCAGGAAGGGATCCAGAAACAGATCCAGCAGACCAAAACCTGAAATCTCGCCAATCACAATTAAAAACACGAAAAAACTTAAAATCAATCCCGAGGTGAAATTGCTGCGTTCTTTCCAGGTGGAGATGGCTTTTTGCACTTCCGGAATGACCTGATCATCGATTTCATCGATACTGTGCTTAAGGGAGTTCAGGATGCGATAGGCGCTTTCGACATTGATATGTTCTATTCTGTGGTATATTTTCTTCAGCTCCGCATCATTGCCGGAACTGGCCTGATTGGATCCTGACATCTGGGCAATCAGTTTGTTTTGCTCCGGTGCTTCCCGCAACACGACGAACTGGCCTGAATCCAGACCAAACTCGAGCAATTGTCTCTTCCAGATTTCCGGGTCGACGGGATTCGCCGCGGCCCCCTTCTGGTTGATGACGAAGAGTATCTTGCTCATATCCTGACCCTCGATCGATGTGCCGATAAACCGGGTCAGCGATTCCCTTAAATCCTCCAGATCCGGCTTCGTGGCATCAAAAAAAACCAGCACCAGATCCGATGTCTGAACAATAAATTGATTCAGGTAGTCGACCACAGGATTTTGTGGTTCGTTGGTGAAATTGGCTGCGACAACGATCAGCTTCCCCCGCAATGCCGCACTATCGGCGGTTTTCATTTCCAGATAGGTATTGATATGGCTGCCTTCGCCTTTTTTTATCTGGTCGATCTTGCTGCTGATCTGATAGAAAGGAAACCGGGTATCAGCATCCAGAGCCGTACCGGGTAATGTCACCGGAAGCTCCTTGCTGCTGTAATGCAGTATCGTGAATTTATTCCTGGGCAACTGCCGGCCGGCATCCAGAATGTCGCTGTGCAGATATTGGTTGATAAATTTTTCCGCACCGGCCGTTGGTGTAGCGAACACGGAGATGATCGGCCACCAGGAGATCTTGCTGGCCGTCGATTCATCCATATCGATCAACCCCAGGTCATAGGCTATTTGATCCAGTTCCTGGTAAACTCTGGATGCCTCGAGCAGCGCAGGATTCTGATTGGCCAGATGCTTTTCCAGATATAAGAGATATTTACTCGCAGATTTTTCAGCCATTGCTTTAACACCTTTATTGTAGTTATAAACGGTCCAGGGCGCCTACCCGTTGTCCACGAACATGCAACAACGTCAGCCAAGCCGGTATATCACGAATCACGATTTTGCGCCAGCACCCCATCCATTTCTCCTGGATGCATCACGATACTTGCAAATTATTGAAAGTTCAGATAGATATCATACCCTTGGCGATCATAAAAAAATGCTGCAGCACTGGGAACGACACTGAAGTATGCCTTATTTTTGTACTTTTGAGAATAACAACGGCACAATCAGTCCTATCATGATGGATACCAGCAGCAACAGCCAGGCATGCTGACCCCAGGCGATGGCATAGCGATCGGGTGTGACTGGCGCGGTCAAACCGGGAATACTCGGAAAATCCTGATCCCCGCCATCGACCTTGAACTGTGCCTTCATGCCTTTTTCGGTATGCTGGGATATGTCGCAGTGTACCAGATAGGTCTTGCGCCGCTTGGGGAAAATCAGCGAAGCCTGCTTTTTGCCCGGGCCATTGACTTCGATGGTAAACATCCCTTTGGGATAAAGATAGCCCGGCAGGCCATGAATCATAAACTGATGACGAATGTGGTCATCGTTGATGAAGGTGATGTTGATTCTGGAACAGGGTTTGACCAGCCACTGTTGCTGATCGTAGGCGAACATGATGCCATTGAAGTTACGTGCGTGTTTTTGTCCCGCATGGACGGTCAGATCGACGTCTTCGCTTATCTGCTTGCAATCGCGGGGCAGATTGTCCCTGTTATTGTTCATGATCATGCCCTTGGCATCCATGGACATGCCGGCATGCTGCATCTGCGCCAGATTCATGCCCGAATAAGACACCAGAAAAAGAATCAAAAACAACGATAATAAATTGAATTTATTCATTTTAACTGATCACCGCTTCAGTCTGGTTGTTAAAATAATGAGCATTGCCAGAGCCACACCCAACAACAGGCCAAAGCCGATCAAGCGTAGATATTCGGGCGCCAGCAACCCCGGATCACCCAGCAACTGGGCAAAATCTCCAATGCCCCAGACCGGTTTTTGCCTGGCAGAATAGCTTTTGTCGAACATTTCCCCCAAGGCCTCCAGGCGTACTTTCGGCATGCCCTGTTCGTCCAGCAGACTACGATAGGCAAGTACAGCAATGTTGCCACCCGGACTCATGCCATCGCTGGTAATGCCGGTTTCGACATGGTCATGAAACAGCCAGATACCGGCTCCGTAACTATGCAGCCCGTCGTTGCGGGTCTGCAGATGCAGATCCACGCGCTGCGCCGGTGCCAGGTCATAGACATCGCGCATATATCTGTTCTGTTTCGACAATGCCACCCCGTCAAGATCGGTGATCATCGCCTTGTGCCCATGAATATGCAGCGCCAACAGTGAACGTTGGGCATTGACGATACGCAGTTTGATGTTCTCATCCGGCCTGGCGACGATCAGCGCATCCCTCAATGTATAGGGAAAGGAGTGGCCATTGAGCAAAAAGTAATTCTCCGATGCTTCGGTCATGTTGTATCGCCGATTCATACTTTTGGCAATCAGACGCGGATCATTGGCCAGCTGAATCGTTTCCGCCAAACGCTTGTCGATAGCCTGATAATGCAGATCATATTCCTGGTCATAATGCTGTTTTACCGCCACCGAGGAATGCCTGACCTGCCCGGCCCCGATATTGAAAGTCTGCAGCCAGTTGTTGGGGCGATTTTCCTCGACCACGAACATGCCGTTCAAGCCCATCTGCAAATGCTTGTCCGTCTGCACATGACAATGGTAGAACATCGTGCCGGGCTGCCGTGGGTGCAATTCATAAGTGCGGCTTTGACCCGGAAAAACCGGCGCCTCGCCGGTCACCGGCACGCCATCGTTATCGCCTCCGGCAGCCGTTTTCCAGGGATGGTCGACACCGTGAAAATGGATGGTATGGGGGAAATAATGGGTGTTTTCCAGGGTGATATACACCTTGTCGCCTTGTTCCACCCGGATCACCGGTGACGGCGCCCGCAGCAGGGTATTGGCCTGTCTGGTGCGATAATGCTTCACCGACATGCCCCGGGACTTTGGCGCGAACACCCACAGGCCGGGCTGTATCCCCGGGGCAATATCATAGGTGGTAAACAGAAACTCTCCATCGGGCGTGGCGCCGTTCAGTTCCATGACTTCCAGCTTGATGCGGATAATGTCCGGATCGCCATCGCCATCCAGATCATCGGATTTGATCAGGGCATCCTCGGACAAGTGGGTCTGCATCAGGGTCGGCATCGAGATTTGATTGACGCCCTTGACGAAAGCCGCGATGGCATAGGGGTTGTCCGGCTCGCACAGTGGTGATTCAGCGATTTCAATGCCCTCGATGACTTGCGCGGCGCGCCACTCGGGATGCTCATTGGAACAGGGTTTTTCGACGCCCTGGCGTTGATTGAAGGCTTGATAACTGGTTTTTGGCGGCTGCAGCCCAGCCTCCCCAAAATACCCGGGCTTTATCCATAACGCCAGGAAAATGACACCCGCAAGAAGCACCAGCAGCAGAAAGTAGAACAGTCTATTTTGCATTTTTAAAATCAATGGAAAAAACAATCGGAAACGGCAACATACTCTTTACAGATCAATGATTGGTTTGATAAACGCGGCTCCGCCCCTGTCCTACAGAGAGCAGCAGGGCAATCATTTTAACTTTTCATTGTCTACTGAAATGGCCGTTTGTGCAATTCCTCTTTGTAACACTGCTCAGCAATCATTATCGATTTTCAGCAATTGCCATGGAAATTTCATCGCTCAAATCCCGCAGGGTTCGATTTTCCGCAGCCACCAACTGTTCATAACTGCTTCCCTCCACAGCCGTACTGATGATCGATACCTTGGTCAGAATGACCTGGCCGTCTTTGCCAAAAAGCGACCAGCGCGCCGCCAGTCTTGCCTCACCTCCCAACTCTCCGTCGAAGCGGACGACATCGATGGCGATCAAATAATCGAGTGGGATCGATTTGTTCTGCCTGGGCAGCAGATACACGCGGTTGGTTTGTAACTTGTTGGAAAGATTGATGGCTATTACCGTGGACAGACTGATTTTCAACGGCTCGGACCAGCGATGAAATTCCGACATTTTCAGGCGGTGATTGCCTGCCCGCGTAACGATCTGCGGGCGGTCAAGATACGGCGCCACATTGACCGGACCGATGCCGATCGCGATGCCCCGCTCGAGACCGGTCAATTGCGTGCTGGCGGCCTGTTCCAGCAGATAGAAATCCGGCCTTGGCGAGGTCCCGCATCCCCAGGTGGACAAAATCGAGCTCAGCAGCACAAGCATTTGCAGATACCGGGATATGTTATGCCTGTTCATGATCATTTTCCTCATCAGTAACCCTTGCCCTTGATCAGCGCTTCGGGATGCTGCTCCAGATAATTGGCCAGGATCCTCAGGGAACGGGCGGCCTTGGCGGTTTCCGACAATGCATTGTCCAGTTCGGCACGCGTCGCGGAATCCCCGCCAATCAGATCGTCGACACTCTGCAACGCCGTCCTGGCCTCGATCAAAGCGTTGCTTGCAGAATCCGACAGGGGGCCGACCTGGCTATCGACATTGCGGGTCAGACTGGCAATGTCGTCCAGTGCCGTATTCATTTTCGCTTCCACCGACTGCAGGGTCTGCCGCGTCTGTACTAGCGCAAGATTGGCATTGCGCAGCGATTCCCTGACATCGCTGGAACGCACCAGCTGGTCGATGCCATCCAGTGTATGGATGGCTTTTTCCGCCAGTTCCTGCAGCGGCAGATCCCTGAGTTCATCCATCAGCTTTTCGGTCACCGTGGCGATGGTTGGGATCTCAACATAGTCTGCATCGAGATGCGTCAGCCTGGCCGGCGTTTCGGGATGAAAATCAAAATCGACGATCAATTGTCCGGTAACCAGGCTCTGCAGTTTCAGCTGCGCGCGCAGCCCCGATTGAATGAGCCGATTGATTTTTTCGCTCCATTCCTTGTAGTTCAGATGCCCTTCCAGTTTCCTGAACCCCAGATCCTTGACCGTCCCTGCTTCGATTTCGATAAACACCGGCACCGTAACGGTGTTGTTTTCCACATCCAGCAAAACCTCGATATCGGTGACACTGCCAATACGTACGCCGCGCATCTGCACTGCCGCGCCAACCCGCAGTCCCTGGACATTGCCGGGAAACACCGCCACCAATGAATAGCTCCTGGAAAAAAACTTGCCGGAAGTGAACAGCAAGACCGCGATAACGATCAAGGTGATGGCGCCGATCACGAACGCACCCACCGCCGTGGCGCTGATCTGCCGGCTCATGCCGCGCCTCGCGTAAGAAACGCCCGGACCTTGGGATTAGCGCATTCTTTCAGCAGGGTATGTGGATTGCCGGTGGTAATCATGGTCTTGGTCTCGGGGTCCAGAAAAACGGAATTGTTGCCGATGGCAAAAATGCTGGCCAGTTCGTGGGTGACGATGACCATGGTCGTACCGAGGCTCTCGCGCAGTTCCAGAATCAGGTCGTCGAGATTCTTTGCGCTGACCGGGTCCAGTCCTGCGGAAGGTTCATCGAAAAAAAGAATCTCCGGATCCAGCGCCATCGCCCTGGCGATGCCGGCACGTTTCTGCATGCCGCCGCTGATTTCAGCCGGATAAAAATCCTCGAAGCCGCGCAGCCCCACCAGCGCCAGTTTCAGTGAGGCGACCCGGCGAATCTGCTGCGCAGTCAAATCGGTATACTGCTCCAGCGGCAGGGCTATATTTTCTGTCAGGGTCATCGCGCTCCACAGCGCACCGCTCTGATACATCACTCCGAAACAGCGTTTCAGCCGCCGCTGCTGAGCTGCATCACTTTCCCAGTAACTTTGCCCGCCATACAGGACCTGACCGGTTCTGGGCGCCTTGAGTCCGACCAGGTGTCGCATCAGGGTGCTCTTGCCGCAGCCGCTGCCACCCATGATGATGAAGATGTCTCCCCGGTCGATGGTAAAGTTCAAGTCCCGTTGAATGAGGAAATCCCCATAGGCCATGGTAAGGTTTCTCACCGTGATATGCGCGGT
Source organism: Gammaproteobacteria bacterium (assembly GCA_024276805.1). GTDB lineage: Bacteria > Pseudomonadota > Gammaproteobacteria > Methylococcales > Methylomonadaceae > JANEMG01. The sequence continues at coordinate 3,675 of JAJRWJ010000306.1, read as the reverse complement.
CGCCGCTGTCATCATTCAGATGCCCAGCACGTCGAAAATAACGGTCAGCACAGCACTGGCGATGACGATCATGACGATCGCCGAAACCACCGCCGAGGTCGTCGCCATGCCGACTGCCTGTGAATTCCTGCCACACTTGATACCGTTCAGACAACCGATGACTGCAACGATAATACCGAAAACCATGGACATGAAGATGCCCACGGAAAAATCCGCCAGTGAAACGGCTTTGGTCACCTGGATGAAATATTCCAGCCAGGTCAGATCGAGTATGGCTACCGCCACGACTGCGCCGCCAAGAATCCCCATCAGATCGGCATATACGGCAAGCAGTGGCATCATCAGCATCAGGGCCAGCATGCGCGGCAAGACCAGAAATTCCATTGCTGAAAAACCACAGGTCTGCAGGGCATCGATTTCTTCATTGACACTCATGGAACCCAATTCCGCCGCATACGCCGCACCGGTTCGTCCGGCCATGATAATGCCGGTCATGATGGCCGCCATCTCCCGGGTCATGGCGATGCCGACCAGATCGGCGACATAGATTCCGGCGCCGAAATTCTGCAGCTGGATGGCGCCGACGAAAGCCAGAATCAAGCCCACCAGAAAACTGACCAGACTGACGATGGGCAGCGCACGCACTCCCGCATCCTGGATGATCAACCACAAGTCGGAGCGCCGGTAGACCGCCCTGCCACGCAACAAGTTCAGCAATGATAATACCGATTCGCCAAAAAAGCGCATGAACTCACCGGTGATCCGCGCCGCATCGAGCGTATCATTGCCGATATCGCTGATTAGCGACTTTTTGCGCACACTGCGTTGCGCCCCCTCCCGGGGCGGAACCGCACAGGCCAGTGCCAGCAGACGTACGACACCATCCGGCAGACCACTACTGTCGATGTCAATAGCATGTGTGTTGCAATAATCCGCCAGCGCCAGCAACCAGGTCAACAACCCGGAATCCCAGCCACGCATTTCGCTGGCGTCGAAGGCGACGCGTCTGATTGCCGTACCAGAGCGTAATTGCCGCAGCGATTCATCGGCGCCGGGCACACCTGTCTGCAGCATCCAGCTGCCGCTCAACTGAAACAGCAAACTGTCCTGTTGCGGAAAAACCATCAGTTTCGCTTGTTCCATCATTTACCTGCTTTCAATTGAGCCACTGAAATCGCCAAGGCTGTACACAAGCCAATAACAATACTCCAAGGAACCAGGCGCAATGCTTGTCAGCGCTGATTTCAAATGACTTTGGAAAACTGCTGGCGTTTTTCCGCCAGATAGCGATCGAAGACCATGCAAATATTGCGTATCAGCAACCTGCCCGCCGGCAATACTTCGATGCCTGCTGGCGACAGGCGCAATAACCCATCCTCTTCCATCTGCCGCAGACCTTGCAGTTCATGATGAAAATAATCGCTGAAAGCGATGCCGTATTGCCGCTCCATTGCCGCGAAGTCCAGATGAAAATGACAGATCAATTGGCTGATGACCGCGCCCCGCAATTTGTCGTCCTGGTTCAGGATCAGGCCTTTGAAAACGGGCAACCGGCCCTTTCCGATCAAATCGGCATAGCAATCCAGGTCCTTGACATTCTGGATATAGGCATTGCCAACACGGCCTATGGAAGTGATGCCAAAACCGATCAGATCACAATCCGAATGGGTCGAATAACCCTGAAAATTCCTGTGCAGCTGGTTCTGTCGCTGGGCGATGGCCAGTTCATCGTCGGGTTTGGCGAAATGATCCATACCAATATAGACATATCCTTCATCGAGGAGGCGCTTAATGACCATCTGCAGTATCGCCAGCTTGACTTCCGGACTGGGCATATCCGCTTCATTGATCTGCCGCTGCACTTTGAATCTCGCCGGCAAATGGGCGTAATTGAAGATCGAAAACCGGTCCGGCGCGACGCTGAGAATTGTATCCAGGGTTTTGGCAAAGGAGGCTACGGTCTGCAACGGCAGGCCATAGATCAGATCGATGCTGGTGGAACGAAAACCGGCTTCCCTGGCTGCCGCCAACACGGCAAAGGTCTGCTCCTCCGACTGAATGCGATTCACGGCTTTCTGTACATCGGGATCGAAATCCTGGACTCCCAGACTGATGCGGTTGAAGCCCAGATTGCGCAGCTGGACGATGGTTTCCCGATCGGCCTCGCGGGGGTCGATTTCAATGGAATATTCTCCTCCGTCATCGTCTCTGACGTTGAAATGGCTGCGTATCGCGCCAACCAATCTGTTTCTCTGCTGCGCATCGAGAAACGTTGGTGTGCCACCGCCCCAGTGCAACTGGTCGACCACACGCTCGCGATCGAAAAGTTTGCCCAACATGGCAATTTCCTTTTCCAGGTTATCCAGATAGGGTTCGGCATGCTGACGATTTTTGGTGATGATCTTGTTACAGGCGCAGTAATAGCAGACTGTATCGCAAAAAGGAATATGAAAATAAAGAGATAGCGCCCCCCCACGGGCATTGGACTGATCGATTTGGCGCCGGTAATCCACTTCGGTAAAATTTTGATGCAACTCCAATGCCGTGGGATACGAAGTATAGCGAGGACCGGATTTGTCATAGCGATGAATCAGGTCGAGATTGAAATTGATGGATTGGTCCATGAAACAGGGCGTTTATTCAGTGCAGGTCAAAACTGATACAGCATACCGGGGAAAGTCAGCATTGGCAACGGACACCGGATCAATTTCAACGCCCAGCCGCCTGGCTGTTTGATGCCGTGGATTTTAACGACAACTGGAACTTGCTGTGCAGGACACACGCTTTTTTCAATATTTTGGACGCATCAGGCGGATGGAGTTTTTAATCAGCAGCCAAATGACCAGCATTCCCAAAGCAACGGCGAGTTTGTTGAAATGACGCTTCCATAAATACAAAAGCTTGACGATGGCTTTTTTGTCCGGCTCTGCATGGTTTTTGCCGGCATCATTATTCTGCCTGGAGTAGTATTCCAGCTGCGTATTGTAAGCATGACTGCTGAGACTCAGGGAATTTTGTTTATTGGCCAGCGTTAAAATGCCTATCCCTGCAAAATTTTGATTGAAGTGCATGAGCTGCTGATCGGAAAGAATCAGCCGATTGTAAAAACCTTTCAGATACTGGCTTGCAGAAATCTGTCCGTCTACTGTTATCGAAGGCTGCTCAGTGTAAGTCTGCCAATCTCCGATTTCCTTGAAAATGATGGCATTCAACCAGACTTCCGCTTTCCTCCAGATTTTCTCGATTTCACTGACAGCCTGGCGCATATTCTTCCAGGTCAATTCCGCTTCTTCCCAGAGTTCCTGATCGACATCATCCAGGAGCAGGCTGCTGATTGCATGCCGCTCCTGTATCTCTGATTGCTGCTTGCCACCAGGTAGATACAGTTTGAACCGGCCATTTTCCCGTAGCTGTTTTTTCTCAACCTGCAAGGGTACATCGCGACTGTAATCGATTGTCGAAGCACTGACAGCGCCACAAAGTGAGAACAGCAACGTGAATAACAACGCTTTGGCTGACTGCGGAACAGGCTTCACCGCACGAAAACTTCTGGTCTTGTTTTTCCAGCCGTTTTCAAAGTGTTGAATAATAACCATGCCTGAATTGCCGCCTCTCATATTATTCAGCCGATTTGCCGATCTGTCGAACATGCAAAAAAGATAACAATCCATCCAG
>JAJRWJ010000305.1 GCA_024276805.1 Gammaproteobacteria bacterium | reverse complement strand
TCCAGGTTGTCGCTTGGCAGCTCACAATAACTGAGGGTTTCCAGGGCGATTGCCGAACAGCTGTGATGGTTGTTGGAAAAACCGTCGAAACCCAGCAGTTCTCCGGGCAGCAGGATATTCAGAATGTGTTCGTTGCCATGCCGATCGTCCCGGATCAGTTTCGCCGTGCCCGATTTGATCGCCAGAATGCCCTTGAAGGCATCGCCTTCACGATAGAGGAACGCGCCCCGCTGCAGGGTTTTTTTGCGCTTGATGACTTCGCTGATGCGTTCGACCTCCCTTTCCGACAAGCCACGGGGAAGGCAAAGCGTATCCAGGCTGCAGTTACTGCATCTGACTTGTATGTCGTCGATCAGCTTGTTGATCATACACAGCCTTCAAGGTTTGGCTTATCGAAAGGGCCATTATACTATACTCTCCGCACATAGATTTTCATCACCCCGGCAGCCCCACGGCGAGCGCATATAAAATCATGAAAAACCAAAAGGATAGGGTAATCCATCAGGAGAACTACCATAGGTGATGAGCGTAGCCGCGGGTCGAGGCGGCTTTTCCCGGATTCCGCTGAGGCTGCATCCGGGCTACGGGAATCAGCGCTCATCGGCAAGAACAAAGCGGCAAATACAGAACCGAACGTAGCCCGGATGGGGCTTGCGGAATCCGGGTGGTAGGCTAAGGCGCTATTTTCACGGCGATTTATATGCGCTTGCCCTGCCGGCAACCCTTTTTTGCCGATGGCTACGTTGAAAAACCTTGCTGTAGATTGCTACAGCGGCGTTTTTTCGCCTTGCCCCCGACAAAAAATGAACCACGGAAATGCTGATGTCACATGCGAAGAGTATAAAAGCGCCTGAACTGCATAAAAATAACTCTGGATATCAGACGGACACACAGTGGAGATTACCAGAGGCCGGCGAAGGGCTGGACATCCACCCAGTCGCCTTCCCTGACGCTGGCGCTGTGATGTGGAAGAATTATGAAAGCATTGGCCAGACTCATGGAGCGCAGGATGCCGGAGCCCTGCTTGCCGGTGGTCTTTACGGTCCATTCTCTCTGTTCGTTGCACTGCAGGATGCCGCGCTGCACTTGGGTGCGCCCCGGTCTTTTCCTGATGGCTTGCAGCGCTCTGGCTTTCATCATTGGCGCGATGGGGCTGTCGGTGATGCTCAGCATTTTTTCCAGTGCCGGCAACACCAGTAAATAAAAAGTCACCAGCACCGCCACCGGATTGCCGGGCAGACCGAAGAAAGCAGCATTGCCAATATTTCCGAAGGCCATCGGCCGGCCGGGTTTGATCGCGACTTTCCAGAAATCAATGTTGCCGGAAGTCTGCAATGCCGTCTTGATATGGTCGGCATCGCCCACTGACACGCCGCCGGAGGAGATGATGACATCGGCATGATCGGCAATGCCGTTGAAGGTGTCCAGCAGCAATTCCGGCTGATCCCTCAGTATCCCCAGATCGATGACCTCGATATCCGGCCTGTCCAGCGCCGCCAGCAGGCTGTAGCGGTTGCTGTCGTAAATACCGCTAGCGCAGGGAATCGAGCCGGTGTCGTAAATTTCATCGCCGGTCGAGGCGATGGCGATCCGGAGCTTCCTTCTGACCGTCAGCTCGGCGATGCCCAGCGAGGCGCACAGGCCGATATCGGGCGGCGTCAACAGTCTGCCGCTTGACAGCACGATTTCTCCGTGGCGCATATCCTCGCCCGCCTGCCGGACGTTCTGTCCTTTCCGGTGCGAGGCGTCGAGCAAAATTACATCACCGCTGCGTTCCACCCGCTCCTGCATGATCACGGTATCACAGCCTGCCGGCAGCGCGGCGCCGGTCATGATGCGGATACATTGTCCGGGCGAGATGGTTCGGTTGAAAGGATTGCCGGCAGAGGCGCTGCCGGCGACGGCAAACCCGGCGCTGCTGCCGTCCATGGGCAGATCTGCACTGCGCAGGGCATAGCCGTCGACCGCGGAATTGCTGTGGGCGGGAACATCGATCGGTGCGGAGATTGCAGATATCAAGGTACGTCCACGCGCCTGTTCGATGGGAACACACTGGTGGCCGGCGATAACTTGTATGCCGGACAGGATTTTTGCCTTGGCGGCAGTGAAATGGATCAAGCCGGTTTCGCTGAGGTCGGCGCAGTTGGGTTGGGTCTGGATCATTTTCTGGTGCTTGGGCCGTTGCCTGGGATGCCGTTGCTGCTATAGCTCATGTAATATTCCAGATTACGTAGTGCCTCGCTCTGTGGCGGCGGTGCTGTTGCCCGGATTTGTCTGTGACAGCCGATGAAGCGGCGGTGCAGTGTGCCCATTCCCCCCCATTTCAGCCGATACACTGGCCAGCCGCTGGTTTGGCCGAGCATTGGGCTCAATGTTTCCGCACGGATTCTCTTGCCGGCATTCTGCACATGACAGGTCGCACAGGCAAAATTCAGCTGCCCACGGCGCTGATGGTAATATTCCTTGCCTTGCTGATAGGCCGCCAGGGCGCGCGGGTCGTGTTCCGGAATGACGATGCTGATGGGCTTGCCGCGGGAAGTGTAGGCCATATAGGCTAGCAATATGGTTATGGGGTCTTTGGCATAGGCCAGGGGTGCTTCCGCGTTGGCCACCCGGCACTGGTTGATGGCCATGGCCAGGGTGATCACCTGACCCTGCTGCGGGTCCCATTTCGGATAGCTGTTGGCGATGCCGATGCCCTGCTCGGGAAAGCAGTCCGCATAGCTGTGGCCATTTTTGAAGGGCCTGGTGAAAGCCGCTTCACCGCGTTCGATAAACGGTTCATAGGGTGGGAACTCCTCGATGGCCAGCCAGGATTCGCGGGCGACCGGATCCAGGGCATAGACGCCATCGGCATAGTCGCGCAGTGACAGAGTGGGAAAGCGCTGCTGATAGAAATTTCTCAGTTCCATCTGGTCCTGCAGCGGATTGGCGGACAACGTCGTACTGAACAGCAGGCTGAGCAGCAGACAGCAGCATCCTGTGACGGACAGGAATCCGGACATGCCGCAGCCATGTCTATCAGGCCGGGAACTGTATTTGCGGGTTGACATGTTGTTTGCAGGAAAGTCGGTGGCTGTTGGGGATGCTGGCGTTTGATTGCGGATAATTTTTCCTGATTACGGATAAGATTCAGGCAAACATAAAGACCGCCCAAGCCTCGTCATACCGGCAAGGAAGTCGGTATCCAGAGTACAGGGATGTGCCCTGCACAATGATTTTACATCCATTTCCCGGGATCCCGGCAATCCCCCGTTCATGCCGGAGCAGGCTGTGCCGGCATGACATGGCATGGCATGGCATGAAGCGTGACTGTTAAATATAAAACTGGTGGGTAATCAGGTAAACTTTTACTGTACCTTTTTCCCTGTATTTACGCCACGCCGGCAGGGATTGCCGTAATCCAGAATCGCGGATAAGCGAAGCGTCATCCGCCGAAGGCAGACCAAGGGGCGGATGATGTTACACCTGCTCGGCAGGGCTTGCAAGAATTCTGCCCAGCAGCCAGAAAACCTGGTTTAACAATCGACTATGTTTGCAGCGAAAATAAAGCCGGACGTGACTTTATCCTTGCTGGCTTTTTTCAATCTCTTGCCTGTAGTAAGTGTCCAGTATCTGCTTTCCGTCGACAGGCTTGTTGGATATGCTTGTTTCCTGAATCAATTTGGGTATTTTTCTGAGCAACCTTGCATAAGGGTTCATCGACAAAAAATGGGACAAATTGGTGTGATTGTTGACGATATCGCGGATCTTTTCATAATTTCCCTTTATGGCAAACGAATCGGGCTTTTGGCTGCCGTGATGTTTTTTGGCAATCACAGTGATATTTCCACCATCTTTGGAAACGATACGGTCAATAGTGGAAAACCCCGCTTTTTCCAACAATAGCGAGAGCGTTTCGAGATTGAAATTGAACAGATGATCGGCATGAAAGGTATTTTTGGGTGATTGGCAGACAGCCTCGATATTGGGCACCTCGACGACCAGCAGACCATCGTCACTCGACCAGTCATGGATTTTACTGATTACTGCGTGAGGATCATCGGTGTGTTCCAGCACATGCCATAAGGTAATGAAATCAAATTTTCTATCCTTGAAATCGATGTCCTTGGTGAATCCGATATCCACTTCCAGTCCATATGTCTGTTTCGAATAGCTTCCATAACCGGCGTTGGGTTCTATGCCATGCACATTGAACCCCACCCGGGATAACAGGTAAGCAAACTCCCCACCTCCCGAACCGATATCAAGAACATTCTTTCTTCCGGCGATATGCCGGCTGATTTTCCTGTATCTGTCGATCGCCACCTTGGCCGACCGATAAATGTTTTTGGCTTTGGGATTATAGGCCCCCTTGTTTTCTACCCAGTAATCCTGCGCATAAAATTTTTCTGGATCGATGGGGAAGGGGTCACTCCAAACCAAGCCGCATTGTTTGCAAATTACCGTTCTGAGAAATCCGCCATCCCTTCCGGTCGTGGATAAAACGTCAAATTCAATGGAATCGCACAAGTTACATGGACGCTCCAGACAGTCTGGATCTCCATGGTGCGCGTTGCAGTCAGTATTATTTTTCAATTGAACCTCTTCTGATCCGGACTGAACCCGAAGGGAACCAAAGCCGGAAAAAATACGCATAGATGGCAGGGGTAAGTCGATTTTTTTGAGTTTTGGCATAAGAAAAATAGTTTACTGAGATTCCCTGAAAACTGGAAAACATAGTTGATTTAATACTCGGGCTGTAGGTCTATTTGAGATCCTTCGGGTAGAATGCAGCTAACACATTGCCCCTTAAAGAATCGGGAAAATACTGTTATTTTATAGTGTTCTTGTCAGCCTGTCTCTAAAAAAATCTCAGTCAAAACTTTGCGTAAACATTCACCGACACTGCTTCTACAATCTTGATGCCATCCAGGAGCCGTCTGCCAGGAGTGGCAATGCATTGGAAAAATGATGTTACCACCGCGGTGTTTATCCGGATGCCCCTCGAAGGGCTTCAATCAAGAGCTCTATGCGGAGTTTGTTCCTGCTTTTTATGCCGGGTTTTGTTCTTTTGACTGCGTCGTTCGGGAAAAAGGCATTGCATTGCTCAGGAGGCTGGCGTTAAGCTTTCTCTGTGCCGCCGGTAACTGATTCAAGAGGCACACATTGAAATGATCGAGAATTGATAATGAAGATATGGGTCGATGCGGATGCCTGCCCGAAGGCGGTCAAAGACATTCTGTTTCGGGTTGCGGAGCGCACCTCGATAACGGTTACCCTGGTCGCCAATCAGTACCTGCAAACGCCACCATCACGGTATATCAAACTGCTGCAGGTAAGATCCGGCTACGATGAGGCCGACAATGAAATCGTCAGGCGACTGTACACTGGTGATCTGGTAATCAGCGCCGATATTCCGTTGGCCAATGACGTGATCGATAAAGGCGGCTACGTCATCAATCCGCGTGGTGAGCTGTATACTCAGGAAAATATCAAGGAAATACTGCAGATGCGCGACTTCATGGATACGTTGCGCGCATCCGGCATCGATACCGG
>JAJRWJ010000304.1 GCA_024276805.1 Gammaproteobacteria bacterium | reverse complement strand
AGTTCCGATGAACGCAAGGCGCTATTGACAAATCCAATGCCGGCATAATCTGAAGTCAGTGCCAGTTCGATCGCATCAGGGCCCGTCAACGCCTGGAAATCCTTTTTGAAATCACCACCGCATAATGCTTTTTGTCTAAACAGGCTGGAAGCGCCTGTATTGACGGTCAATCCGTAAACATGAATCTGGCGGTGTGCAAGAAGGCCTTTTACATCCATATCATCCCAGCTTTGAATCGGTTGCGCTTCGCCACAGCGATAGGTACTGGAAAAGATGCCATCCAGTTCTTGCAGGGTAATGCTGGACAAGGAGTTTAAATTATTGACATATACGGCCAGGGCATCCTTGGCGATGGGAATAAATTTTGGCATATAGCCATAACGGTCCTGGAATTGCTGTTTCTGTTGTTCAGTTATTTGTGTGCTTGCCAGTACCATATCGGCAGATCCGTTAATCAATGCATCCAGTCCTGCCATGCCGCCTGGATCGGCGATAGTGACAGAAATCAACGGATTGTAATCTGAAAATGACTGGGCCAGATAACTGACGAGGTTGCTCAATGCAACAGACCCGGTCAGGACCAGGCGCCCCTGCACGGGTATCGCTGGGGATTCCTTTATGTCATCGGCATGCGCTGTGATGGTAAAACCTAAAATTGCCAGGCATGTTATCAGGTATTTGACTCGGCTGAATGGATCGCTGTGATAGTGTTTTTTCATAATGATGCCTGTTTGTTTTGGGTTTTCATGTTTATATGACGGGGTCCGGGGCGCATATTTTCCTGCCTGCATGATGCCTTCCGGATAGACAATGTATGGTGTTCAACTCCAGTAAAACAGTGCTTCCTTGCCAAGCTCCTGTTCAATTTCCAACAAGCGATTATATTTTACAATACGCTCGCCCCGGCTTGCAGATCCGGTCTTGAGATGGCCGCCATCCATTGCCACGGCGAAATCCGCCTTCATCGCCAACGCTGGTGGCAAGTTTCCGGTCTTTTGAGAATCTCTTTCAGTACATGAAAGGTCTCAGCAACATAGCGAAAACCCTCGCGGAAGGTAGCAACGCTCAGGGGAACAGCCATGAACTCCTGAATATCCACGTTATTGTCAGCGTGTTCGCCGCCATTGAGAATATTCATGCAGGGTACCGGCAGCCGTTTTACCCCGGCCCCTCCCAGGTATTGATAAAGCGGCATATTGACCGAAACTGCCGCTGCCCTGGCCACAGCCATGGAAACACCCAGAATTGCATTGGCGCCCAGACTGGATTTGTTTGGCGTGCCATCCAGCTCAATCATGGTGCGGTCGATTAAGGATTGCTGACAGGCATTCATGCCGATCAGGGAGGGAGCAATTTTCTCGTTGACATTGGCTACTGCCTTGAGTACCCCTTTGCCGGCGTAGCGGCCCCTATCATCATCGCGTAATTCAATGGCTTCATTTTCGCCGGTGCTTGCGCTGGATGGAACAGAGGCAACCGCACGGGTGCCATCGTTGAGTTGCACAAACACACGTACTGTCGGATTACCGCGCGAGTCGAGTATTTCCATTGCCTGAATGGCGGATATTACGGGAGATTTCATGACGTTTCCCATCCATTCAAAAACTTTGTAAATCTTGTTGGTTTAGTTGCTCTGGCCTGGCAGTAATTGCCAGGAGTTATCAATTTGCAAACAGCTGAGACTTGTGGCAAGCCGTTCATTCATGTTTACCAACAAAACTCTCTTCCTGACATTTGGCTGTACAGAACCAGTCGATTGCCCAGGGGGCAATGAAATTGGTCAACAGGACAATCATTGTGATAACCGAGAAAATAGTGTCATCGATGGTGCCCAGTATCTTGCCGATACTGATGAAGATAAGTACGGCTTCCCCTCGGGGAATCATGCCCAGGCCGATGGCAATGGGATTGGTATGCTGTCTGGCGACAAAACCGGCAATGACTTTTCCAAGCAGGGCGATAAGCAAAAATATCAGGGTCATACCAATAATCTCCAGGTTCAGGAATTGTTTGAGATTGACCTGCAGCCCGACGAAAACGAAAAAAATCGGGGCAAATATTTTTTCCAGTGGGATGATTATATTTTTAATCGTGTCTCTTTTATCCTGCAGGTTGTTCAGAATCACCCCGGCAAGAAAGGCACTGCTGACCATGCCAATTTCAAAAATATCGGCCAGCCAACTGACCATCAACACGATCATCATTGGGATCAGCAGCATGGTATGGGTTTCGTCGAAGCTGTAAAAGTCGGGGATATATTTGACCAGCCATTTTCCCAGAACGATGATGCCGAGAAAAACAATGCCCGAGTAAATGAACAAGCTCAAGGTTTCAGAGATGCTCCGGGGATCGCCAACGACGATATTGGCAATGAAAGCCAGAAAGAACACCCCGAAAATATCATCGATCCTGGCAGCCTGTATGACCAGCAGGGCTTCCCGGGTTCGAAGGCGGCTGATTTTTTTGAACATGGTCATGGTAATAGCGGCACTGGTGGTGCATAGTGCCGCGGCAATAAAAATATGTTCCGGGACACTGTTTTCCGGCAACAGCCAGAAGGTTGCACCCAGACCCAGAAAAAAAGGCGTCAGAGTACCGGTGATGGAAACCAGAAAAGCCGCAGGGTCAGCCGATTTGATGATGTCTTCGGGTTTTGTTTCCAGACCTAATTTGAACAAGAGAAAAAATGCCCCGAAATTGGCAAACATCCATATTCCCACTCCGAGCAGTACCAGAGCCGGAGATTGCCTGCTGGCAAAAATTACAGACAATCTGTCGATAAAAGCCTTGGTTTCGGATTCAGCCGGAGCATAAAAACTGGCGATTGTATCGGCTACAGACAAATTCGAGGTCCAGATGGATTTGAAAATATCACTGGCGTCACCCATATGCATCAACATGTAAAAAACCGGCGACAAATCCAGCCAATAAAAAAGGTTGCCGACCACGACGCCGGTAACAAGCTCTGCCACCATGTTCGGCCATTGGTACAATCTGGAGACGATATGTCCCAGCAAAGCCAGCATGACTATAAATCCGAATTCCAGCAGGATGAATGAAAATGGATCCGTCGTCGTATATTTTTCGATCAATTCTGGTGATAATTCTCCTGCTTCAATCGGTGTGGCAGTCACAATCAGAAGCATTGTGAAGACGATGGCAATTGAACGATCAATTGGTTTTTTCAGGGTTAAAAACATATTGGGTCCTTGTGCAATAAGTTTAAAGTCATGCAGGCACTGTTTCAGTGTGCTGTAAATGATCCTGCAATCCTGTCTTGTTCAGACGACGATTGAGTTGCGAAATGAAAATATTTTCGTAATCCTCACGGTTTAGCAGTTCCGATACGTTGACCACAAATGTTCGATCATCAGTTTCCGGCATGATTTTCTGCATGGCCAGAGCCTCCGTAGTTTAGTGTGGGTATCAATTAATCTTTCTGTTGAATGGCTGTAAGTCCAGAACTCCTGGTATCAGGAGTTCTGAAGCCGCTTCTCGACCTCCAGAATATGCAGTGTCGTCTTGATCACTGTATCGGGATTCAGGCTGATGGAATCGATACCCAGTTGCACCAGAAATTCGGCGATTTCCGGATAATCGGAAGGCGCCTGCCCGCAAATTCCGGAATGACGGCCATTGCGTTTGGCGCCTTCGACTGCCAGTCTAATCATTTCCTTGACACCGGCATCGCGTTCATCGAAATCGAAAGCCACCAGGTCGGAATCCCGGTCCACGCCCAGCGTCAACTGGGTCAGATCGTTGGAGCCGATGGAAAAGCCGTCGAACAGGCGGGCAAAGGCATCGACCTGGATGACGTTGTTGGGGATTTCGCACATGACGAAGATTTCCAGCCCATTCTCGCCCTGTTTCAGACCCAGTTCAGCCATTTTCGCTAGTACGCGCTCGCCCTCGTCGATACGACGGCAGAAGGGGACCATCAAGATCACATTGGTCAATCCCATTTCATCCCGTACCCGTTTCATGGCCGCGCACTCCGAAGCAAAGCCCTGTTCATAGGCGGGATGGGTATAGCGGGATGCACCGCGAAAGCCGAGCATGGGATTGGCTTCGACCGGCTCAAAAGCATTGCCTCCAATCAATGCTGCATACTCATTGCTTTTGAAGTCAGACATGCGCACCACCACAGGTCTTGGATAAAAGGCCGCGGCAATGGTGCCGACGCCTTCGGATAAGCGTTGTATGAAGTAATCGGCAGGATTGGGATAATTTTTTGTCAGATTTTTGATGATATTCCGTTCGCTTCGGTCTTCGACTTTTTCAGGCTGCAACAAGGCTAATGGATGCACCTTGATGTATTCATTGATAATAAATTCCATCCGCGCCAGACCAACGCCATCACTGGGCAGAAAACTGCTTTTAAACGCCAGTTCCGGGTTGCCAAGATTGATCATGATTTTTGTGTTGGGACGTGGCAACTCAGCGAGATCAGTGCGGATGACTTCAAAAGGAATTTCACCCTGGTATATTTTGCCGACATCACCCTCTGCGCAGGATACGGTAATGGTTTCTCCCGCGTTGATAGATTCGGTGGCATTTTCACAACCGACAACGGCGGGGATGCCCAACTCCCGGGCAACAATCGCCGCATGGCAGGTGCGTCCCCCCCTGTTGGTGACAATCGCCGCGGCAATTTTCATGATCGGTTCCCAGTCAGGCGTGGTGCTATCGGCCACCAGTACCTCGCCAGGCTGGAAATCCGAGAGTTGTGCGGTGCTTTTAATGATATGAGCCGGTCCGACTGCAATTTTTGCACCGACCGAATGACCACTGGTGACAATCTTTCCGCCTTTCGTCAATCGGTATTCCTCCAGTATCGTTCCATGCTTTTGTGAAGTAACCGTTTCCGGCCTGGCTTGAACCATATACAGCTCTCCATCCAGGCCGTCCTTCGCCCATTCCATATCCATCGGCTTGTCATGACCGGCTTGGTCACTGTATAGGCGTTCGACCTTGATCGCATAATCGGCCAGTATCAAAGCCTCTGCATCGGTGATACAAAACTGTTCCCGTTCTTCTCTGGAGGTGGGTATGTTGACGGTCGCTTCCCGGGTATTGCCTTCCTGATAAACCATCTTGATTTTTTTTGATCCCAATATCCTGCGTAGTACACAGCGATATCCTTTTTCAAAAGTAGGTTTATGAACATAAAATTCATCCGGATCGACAGCACCCTGTACGATATTTTCTCCCAGGCCATAGGCAGCGGTAATGAATACCGCATCACGGAAACCAGACTCTGTATCCAGGGAAAACATGACGCCACTGGTGGCGATATCGGAACGCACCATTTTCATCACGCCAATGGATAAAGCGACATCGAAATGGTCAAAACCCTGATCGATTCGGTAGTGAATGGCGCGATCGGTAAACAGACTGGCAAAACAGCGTTGACAGGCATCCAGCAGCACCTCTTCGCCATGGATATTCAAGTAGGTATCCTGCTGGCCGGCGAAGCTGGCTGTAGGCAAATCTTCAGCAGTCGCGGAGCTGCGCACCGCGAGACTCAGGTTTTCACCATATTGCTCCAGCAAGTGTCGATAGGCGGCAAGAATTTCACGTTGCAGATCATCCGGCAACCCCGCCGCATAGATAATATCACGGGCCTGTTTGCCGGCCCTGGCCAGTTGCTTCATATCGAGGGGGTCGATATTCGCCATGGACTCTCTCAAGGCATCCCAGGAATCACTTTGGTCCAATACATAGCGATAGGCCTGAGCTGTTACCGCAAAGCCATTGGGTACCTTGACGCCTTCCGGGATCAGTTTTTGATACATTTCACCCAATGAGGCGTTTTTACCGCCGACCAGGGGGATGTCGTCGATGCCGATTTCGTCAAAGAAACGAATATATTGATAATTCATGGTTTTCTCCTGTTCAGGCAACAAGAATTTGCAGTTTTGATCATTGCTTGTGTTTTATT
>JAJRWJ010000303.1 GCA_024276805.1 Gammaproteobacteria bacterium | reverse complement strand
CGCAAGCCAATCCTGAGTACAGGCATCCCTTTCTGCAGGAGCGGGTTACCCGCCGTGTCGGCGTGATCATCATCTCTTCCGACCGGGGCCTGTGTGGCGGACTGAATGCCAACCTGTTCAGGAAAACCATCACGCAGTTCAGGCAATGGGATAAAGACGGCATCGGCATCGAGCTCTGTACGATAGGCAGCAAGGCGAGCGGGTTTTTCAGCAACCTGGGCGCGAATATCTCCGGCCAGGCACTCAAGCTGGGTGACACGCCACATCTGCAGGATATCATCGGGGTGATCAAAATCATGCTGGATGGCTATGCGCAAGGCAGTATCGATGAATTACATGTGATCTACAATGAGTTCGTCAATACCATGACCCAGAAGCCCACCGTGCAGAAACTGATTCCAATCGATCAGACGGAGCAAGTCGAAGGGCTGCCAGGACATTGGGACTATATCTACGAGCCCGATGCCAAGGAGGTTCTCGACAATCTGATGACGCGCTACATAGAATCGATCGTCTATCAGGGGCTGGTGGAGAACAATGCCTGTGAACAGGCGGCCAGAATGGTGGCGATGAAAAGTGCATCGGACAATGCCGGCAAGCTCATCGATGAATTACAGCTGGTCTATAACAAAGCCAGGCAGGCCGCCATTACCCAGGAGATTTCAGAAATTGTTGCCGGAGCTGCAGCCGTCTAGGCGCATGATAACGAATTGAAAAAATGTATTTTAAGAGGACGAAACCATGAGCTCGGGTAAAATCGTGCAAATTATAGGTGCGGTCGTAGATGTGGAATTCCCACGGGAAAGCTTGCCAAAAGTTTATGACGCATTGAAAGTAGAAGGTAAAGATATCGTTTTGGAGGTACAGCAGCAGCTTGGCGACGGCGTTGCCAGAACCATTGCCATGGGAACCACCGATGGTTTGAGCAGAGGCTTGAGCGTGAGTAATTCCGGAGCGCCAATTACCGTTCCGGTCGGGCAGGAAACGTTGGGCAGGATCATGAATGTGCTGGGTCAGCCCATCGATGAAAAAGGTCCGATTGGTGAAAAAGAGGCCTGGGCCATTCATCGCAAGGCGCCTTCCTATGAGGAACAGGCGCCGGCCAATGAATTGCTGGAAACCGGGATCAAGGTAATCGATCTGGTCTGTCCTTTCGCCAAGGGCGGCAAGGTCGGTTTGTTTGGCGGCGCCGGCGTCGGCAAGACCGTCAACATGATGGAACTGATCCGCAATATCGCTATCGAGCATAGCGGTTTCTCGGTGTTCGCCGGTGTCGGCGAGCGTACCCGTGAAGGCAACGATTTCTATCATGAAATGACCGACTCCAATGTCATCGACAAGGTATCCCTGGTCTACGGGCAGATGAATGAACCGCCTGGCAACAGACTGCGGGTGGCATTGACCGGCTTGACCATGGCGGAATATTTCCGTGACGAAGGCCGGGACGTATTGTTCTTTGTCGATAACATCTACCGCTATACCCTGGCCGGCACCGAAGTCTCGGCCTTGCTGGGGCGGATGCCGTCAGCGGTTGGCTATCAGCCCAATCTGGCCGAGGAAATGGGCGTTCTGCAGGAACGTATCACCTCGACCAAAACCGGTTCGATCACCTCTATACAGGCAGTCTACGTGCCTGCCGACGACCTGACCGACCCCTCTCCGGCAACCACTTTTGCGCATCTGGATGCGACTGTGGTGTTATCCCGGCAAATTGCCGAACTGGGCATCTATCCGGCGGTCGATCCGCTGGATTCCACCAGCAGACAGCTGGATCCCCTGGTCATTGGCCATGAACATTACGAAGTGGCGCGATCGGTTCAGGGCACCCTGCAGCGCTACAAGGAACTGCGCGATATCATTGCCATTCTGGGCATGGACGAGTTGTCCGAAGAAGACAAGCTGACCGTATCGAGAGCCAGGAAAATCCAAAGGTTTCTGTCCCAGCCGTTCTTCGTCGCAGAGGTTTTCACCGGATCTCCTGGTAAATATGTATCTTTGAAAGATACCATCGCCGGCTTCAAGGGCATCGTGGCCGGCGAATACGATGCAATTCCGGAACAGGCGTTCTATATGGTGGGCAGCATCGACGAGGCGCTGGAAAAAGCCAAGACGATGGCTGGCTGATAATATCCTGGAATTGTGAACTATGACAATGACCATACATGTAGATATCGTAAGCGCTGAGCAGGAAATATATTCCGGACTGGCGGAAATGGTGTTCGCTCCGGCACGATTGGGTGAAGTCGGCATAACGCCACGCCATGCACCGTTGATAACCATGCTCATGCCTGGTGAGGTTCGTGTCAAAGTGGATGAAGAGGAAAGCCATGCATTCTACGTTTCCGGTGGCATGCTCGAAGTACAACCCCATGTCGTGACCATTCTCGCCGACACCGCGATCAGGGCCAAAGATATCGATGAGGCGGCAGCTCTGGAAGCCAAGGCTAAGGCCGAAGAAGAGCTGGCGGACAAATCCGGCAAGATCGATTATGCCAGAGCGCAGGCGCAGCTGGCGGAAGCGATCATGCAATTGCGCACCCTGGACAGGTTGCGCAAACGTGGTGGATGACAGTGACACGATGAAATGGCTGTAACAGAGCCCGGCAATGTGGATAGCGCCATATTACCGGGCTTTTTTACATTATGCCTATCCTTGGCGAATCATTCTGTAGACACCTTCCGGTATTCGTGATAACGATGCAAATCAGGGAGCCTCTATAACCCATCCATGGGATGTTTTCTTCCCGTCATTTATAGATGCGAATAAATTAATTGCACCTGGATTTTGTAAAATACTCTGTAATAACCTAATCTTTATTTCGTTATCCGACAATTTGCAGAATAACTGTGCAGTTAGAATGAATGAGCCGCCGACACTGAATTTGCTTGCAAAAAAGCATGGAATCGAGTTTTCTGGCTGTTCAATCCGGTTCAGATTTCTGCAAAGGGATTGAACCCGGGGTGGTGAGGAATGTGCCGGATTTATTGGCTTCCCAATCCCGCCTTTCTTCCCCCCGAAAAGGAACAATTCCACAAGGCAATAGCCAATGCAGGCCGTGTATGGCCGGCATTGCTATGTTGAGTTGTAGTATCGCTAGTCTCACAAATTCAGCAAAATCCATCAAAAATAGCAAGGAAAAATCAGAATGGCGACAACATCGATAATTCTCGCTGCGGGTCAGGGAACCCGGATGCATTCTTCCAGGCCAAAAGTATTGCACAAGATTGCCGACAAGGCCTTGCTCGAACATGTCATCGACACCAGTCAGCGCCTGCAGGACAACAAAACCCTGGTCGTCTATGGGCATGGCGCCGAACAGGTTCTGCAGGAACTGAGTCACCTCGATGTGCGCTGGATAGAGCAGGCGCAGCAGTTGGGCACAGG
>JAJRWJ010000018.1 GCA_024276805.1 Gammaproteobacteria bacterium | reverse complement strand
GGATCAGGCAGAGCATCGCCAATTATTCACCAACCACTGACCACCATGCGCAAAAAATTCTCCATCACATCTAAGATATTGATCGGCATGGGCATCGGCCTGACGCTGGGCAGCCTGATCAATGCCTTCGCCGCCGACGTTCCCTTCATCCAGGACTACATCGTCAACGGTTTTCTGTATGTGATCGGTACGGCATTCGTCAACGCCCTGAAAATGCTGGTGGTGCCGCTGGTAACCTTTTCCCTGATCTGCGGTGTTTGCGGCATCGGCGATGTCGGTATACTGGGCCGGGTCGGCATCAAGGCCTTCGCTCTGTATCTCGCCACCACCGGGCTGGCCGTGGCGATGGCGATGCTCGTCGCGATCATGATCGCACCAGGCAAGGATTTCGATCACGAAATAACCACTGCCAGCGAATTTGTGGTCAAACAGGCCCCGCCAGTCACCGATGTGCTGATCAATATCGTACCCAGCAATCCGGTGCATGCCTTTGCCGAAGGCAATATGCTGCAAATCATTTTTTTCGTCATCATGTTTGCCATTGTCATGCTCATGACCGGCGACATCGGACGGCAACTGGCAGGCTCCGCGGAGAAGCTCAATGAAGTGATGATGAAGGTGGTAACGCTGGTCATGGATTTCGCGCCCATCGGCGTGTTCAGCCTGATGGCGAAAACCTTTGCCGAGCAGGGTATCGATCTGATCATACCGATGATCGGCTATTTCAGTGTCGTGATCCTCTGTCTGCTGCTGCACGGCTTCGGCACCTTCAGTCTGCTACTGGTGCTGCTGGCGCGACTCAATCCACTACTGTTCATCAGAAAAATGCGCCCGGCGCACATCTTCGCCTTCAGCACCGCCAGCTCCAACGCCACCATTCCGGTGACCATGCAGGTAGTCGAACAGCGCATGGGCGTCGGCAATTCCACCGCCGCCTTCACGATTCCACTGGGCGCCACCGTGAACATGGACGGCACCGCCATCATGCAGGGCGTGGCGACGGTATTTATTGCCAACGTCTATCAGATCGATCTCGGTCTCGGCCAGTATCTGACCGTTATCGGCATGTCCATTCTGGCATCCATCGGCACCGCTGGCGTTCCAGGCGTGGGCTTGATCATGCTGGCCATGGTGTTCAATCAGGTCGGCCTGCCTGTGGAGGGAATTGGCCTCATTCTGGGTGTCGACCGGCTGCTGGACATGCTGCGCACCGCCGTGAATGTCACCGGGGACGCCACCGTCACCTGTATCGTTGCGCATGGTGAAAAGGCAATCGACCGCAGCATTTTCAACGATCCCAAAGCCGGAGAAATCACCGAGATCGCATTGCCGCACAGAAAGGGGCGTGCTTAGTCCGTCATGCAAGCGCGGTACGCTGTATCATTGCGGCTGTTCATCCGATGCTCCAAGAAATTCAACGGCTATGCCCTTGCCCGGTTCGACCCGCACCACCCTGGCCCGCTGCACCAGCGCATCCTCGATATCCAGGACCTGCACCTCGACCAGACTGCCGACTTCCAGCAAGGTATCCATTTGACATTTCAAATACAGACCACTGTCTGAAAAATCACGGGATTGCAGGGCGGCGGTTTTGGCCGGCGGCTTGGCGATCAATTTCACATTGGCCCGGTGTGGGAGCCTGAGATGTCTTCGCTTGTTGTTAGCCTGATCCATAATTGTTATTTTCTGAAAATTAGAAATATTCCGGCAATGATTCCGGTAGCCGACAGAATCTGTCCGCTTGCCGGGATATGAAAATTAAAAAGCATCATGCTGTTTTTCAGCAACAGCCAGACGGCAAGCAGAAAAAGCCCGGGACTGGCAAATTTGCTGCCGATGGCGTTCAGCAGCAAAACCACCCCCGCAGCACAGCCCAGGCTGGCAAACAGGATTTCATCGAAGCGAAATTGCAGCTGGAAAAAGTCCTTGAGTCCCAGGGCCGTCAGCCATACCCCCAATAATAGCAGACCGGTATTTTTCATAAAAACTATATTTCCCTGAGCAGTTTATTTTGCTCGGAATGCTTCGACAATTCAACAAACTCCTGGACAATACCGGCAAACCTGTCCAGACCCTGTACCTTGGGCAAGGCATTACCACCACGGCTTTCCAGCGCCTCGATCACCGCGGCGACGCTCAGCAGACTGGTGTCACGGGCCGGCTGATACGCTGGCAGACGCGTTTCGCCACCCTTGATTTCGCTGATGATTCCACCGTCGAGCAACGCAGCCAGAAGCGATTTCAGAACTGGCGCCGGCAGGGATGTTTGCCCGACCAACGCTTCCAGGGTCAGAGGTGGCGCACCTCTGACAAATTGCTGCACAATGGCATGGGCAATACGCAGCGCCAGAATCTTCTGCAGGTGAAAACTGAGATGATTGAATTTGTCTTTGTTGCGATAATCATCGAAATTCTGGTGATAGAAAGTCAGTTCACAACCGAACAAGACAATCAACCAGGCAATCTGCAACCAGATGATAAACAGCGGCAATGCGGCAAAACTGCCATAGATGGCATTGTAGCTGCTTACCCCGACCTGCAGGCTGACATAGGCCCATTGCGCCAGTTGAAAAATCGTGCCTGAGACGATCCCCGCCAGAATACCGGATTTGATGCTGACCCGGGTATTGGGCATGAAAATCAGGGTAAAGGAGAACAGCCCCCAGATAATCACCAATGGCAGGTAATTGAGCAGATAGAAGACCGCCTGGCTGCCAAATTCGGGCAGAGGAATGCGCTGGATAAATGTGGTGATTTGTGTCTTGACCAGCACCGTGAGGCTGCCCGCAACGATCAGCAGCACCGGAGCCAGAATCATCACCGACAGGTAGTCGCTCAACTTTCTGCCCAGTGGCCGACCCTTGTCGATCCGCCAGATGTGATTGAAGGACTGCTCGATATCGCTGATGACCTTGATCACCACAAAAAACAGAATCGCGACACTGATGCCGGCCATCAAACCGCCCTGGGTATTGGCCAGCAGGTTTTCCGCGAAGGAAAGCAACTGCAGCATCATCGATTCCTGCTCCGGTATCTGTGCCAACAGGCGTTCCCGAAACAGCTCCTGCAGGCCAAAGCCCTTGGCGATGCCAAACAGCATGGCCAATACCGGAACGATGGCCAACAGCGTGAACAGCGTCAGTGCGGATGCCCGTAAAGGACAATGGTCGGCAATGAAACCGCGCACCGCCAGCAGCACTATTTTCGCCGCCTTGATCAGCAGCGACTTCAAGGAAGACTGTTCATGGGCATGGATCAGCCAGATATCATGGCGAAAGAAATCAACGATTCGTGTATGCATTCCCTGACCTCTGTCTGTCCGGAAGATCGATGGCCGGACAGGCAGGTGGTAAAAAGTCAGCATTATCTGATTGCCGGCATGGAAATGCAATACAATCGTCATGGGATGACGGATATTTTCACAGCAACCCTGTTTTCATCACGGGGGGAGAAATATTTTTCGCCCCTGCAACCTTAAATCGTTAAAATAGTCGATTCTTATTCACCGGACAGAATCAACCATCATGCGCACTTCCCAATTCCCCTTGAATACGGTCAAAGAAATACCTGCCGATGCCGAAATCGCCAGCCACAAACTGATGCTTCGCGCCGGCCTGATTCGCAAGCTGGCCGCCGGATTGTATACCTGGCTGCCACTTGGCGTTCGCGTCTTGCACAACGTCGAACAGATCGTCCGGGAGGAAATGCAGCGCGCCGGTGCTCTGGAAGTATTGATGCCGGCCCTGCAACCTGCGGAACTATGGCGGGAAACCGGTCGCTGGGAGCAATACGGTCCGGAACTGGCGCGCTTGCAGGACCGCCACCAGCGGGATTTCTGCCTGGGGCCGACCCATGAGGAAATCATCACCGATCTGGCGCGCAATGAAATCAAGAGCTACAAACAACTGCCCATCACCTATTACCAGATCCAGACCAAATTCCGTGACGAGATCCGGCCCCGCTTCGGCATCATGCGCTGCCGGGAATTCATCATGAAAGACGCCTATTCCTTTCATCTCGATGAAACATCCCTGCAGGAAACCTATCAGACCATGTTCGATGCCTACAGCAATATCTTCACCCGACTGGGGTTACAGTTCCGGGCGGTATTGGCCGATTCCGGAGCGATCGGCGGCAAACTTTCCCATGAATTTCATGTCCTGGCGGATTCCGGTGAAGACGCCATCGCCTTTTCCACAACAAGCGACTATGCCGCCAATGTGGAACTGGCGGAAGCCGTTCCCGTTCCGCCTCCCGTGAAAGATGCAGCCAGCGAAGCGATGCAACTGGTCGATACGCCAGACCGGCACAGCATCGAGG
>JAJRWJ010000017.1 GCA_024276805.1 Gammaproteobacteria bacterium | reverse complement strand
CTGCGGCAGAACAACAGACAGTCGCCCTGTCCGGCTGTTCTGGTGTAAACTGCTTGCCTTTTTCAGAGACAGGGTTTGCACTATGTTCGAGTTATACCTTGACAGCGTGGATATCGACCAGATCAGCCGCTTCAACGACTGTCTGCCATTGCGCGGCGTGACCAGCAACCCGTCGATACTGGCGGCTTCTGGCCTGGGACTGCGGCAGCTGTTGCCGGCACTGACCGCCATCCTGGGCAATGACGCCCGTTTTCATGTGCAGGTGGTCAGCCGCACGCTGCAGGAAATGCTCGAGGAAGCCATACAGCTGCATGCACTGCCCTACGATATCGTCGTGAAAGTGCCTGCCGACGAGACTGGCCTGGCGGCAATAAAGATAATGAAATCTGAGGGTTTGTGTGTGCTGGCGACGGCAATTTACAGTGCTCAGCAGGGCTTTCTGGCGGCCTTGTGCGGCGCCGACTATCTGGCCCCCTATGTGAACCGCATCGACAGCATGGGAGCCGATGGCATCGGCGTCGTGGCCGATCTGCAAACACTGCTGGAACGCCACGGCCTGGCAGGCACGCTGCTGCCGGCCAGCTTCAAAAATACCCGCCAGGCGCTGGAGGTGATGAAGCTGGGCGTGGGAGCTATCACTTTGCCCCTGGATGTCGCGGCACAGATGCTCAGCCACCCGGCGGCCATTCCCGCCGTGCAGCAATTCACCCGGGACTGGGAAACGGCCTTCCCCGGCAAGCTTGCCTACGAAGTGTGATCTGCCCGGCGCTTGTACCTTGTAACCACGCTGCCATCAAGTCGGGCACATAAACATAAGAGGTGCTGATGACCGAAAGATGCGCTTCGCGCCTCAGCACATCCTATACCTGTCGCATCGTTTCAATGGCCGTGGATCCGGGTTTCTGTCTTATCAGTCCAGCGCGACGCGCCGCCCTGTAGCTGCCGACTGCAGCGCCGCGACAATGATCTGACAATTGCTTCTGGCATCCGCCAGAGTCAGCCCCGGCTGTTTGCCGTTGAGCACGCAGTCGCTGAAATGCTCTACCTCCAGCAGGAAGTGATTGGCCGGTGGCAGTCTTTCCTCGCATTGCCGGCCATTTTCCTGCCACCAGGACAGCACCGGCGTATCACCCGCCTTGGCCCAGACATTGTGGCACTTCAAACCGCCTTCAGTACCAATGATTTCATATTCGGCGCGACGGGCGCGTTCGAAGCTGAAATCGAACTGGGCATAGATGCCGTCGCCAAAATCGATAATGCCGCTGCTGCTGATGTCGGCGCCGGTATCGATCGTTTTCGCCATCGCGGTGACCGCCACCGGCGACTGCTGCAACGGCAGCCGGGCGGCGTGTATCGCATAACAGCCGATATCCCACATGGCTCCACCGCCGTGCCCGATGCTCTCGGCCAGACGGTATCTGCGCGCCGGCTGCATCATGAAGGAGAAGCAGGAGCGCACCGAACGCACCTCGCCGATCAACCCGGACCCGAGCAGCTCCCTGACCCGGGCATGTTGCGGATGGTAGCGATACATGAACCCCTCCATGACCGTCACACCCCGCTGCTGCGCGGCGGCGGCAATGGCGTCGATATCCTCCACGCGCAACGCCATGGGCTTTTCACACAGCACATGCTTGCCGCTGGCGATGGCGCGCAGCGTCCATTGTGCATGTTCCTGATTGGCCATCGGTATATACACGGCCTGAATATCAGCATCCTTCAGTAATTCCTCCGGACTGTCATAGATACGCACGCCCCTCTGCCGTGGCGCGTAGCGCGCCAATGTGTCCGCGGCGGCGCCCGGACGGCGGCTGGCGATGGCCAGCAGCTTGCTGTTTTGTGCGGCAACGATGGCCGGCATCAATTGCTGATTGATGCGCGCGGCGCCGAGTATCCCCCAACGAAGTTTTTTCTGCTCGTTCATGGCTGGCTCTTTTGCTTCTGATTATGACAACAACTTGTAAAGCTTGGCAATATAACACGCCCGGCATGGTGACGGTATAGCGTGATGCCGGTGACTCGCGATTTTATCTCCAGACAGCGGACAAACATTCATGGCAGTGGTTGCCTGCAAAAACGAAAAACAGGTTGAAAAATTGCCGCCAAGCGGGAATGATACGGCCTGGATTAATCGAACCACAACTCAGGAGAATTCTTCATGGGTATTTTTTCCAAATTTCTGGATATCAGCTGCCCGGATTCCCTTGCCTGCGAGGCATCCGGTAAAAACCCGGCTTTTCAAATCAAATTCCGCAGCGATGGGGAAATTCCCTTTCCCCAGGTCATTGTGCACGGCCAGGGACAGCAGAAACTGATTGGCGCCGATGCGATACAGCAGACTGCCTGCGGCGAAAATACCTGCGACTATGTCGCCAGCATTCCCGCCGGCCTGCTCGGCGCGGGCAGGATCTGCATACAGATCGAGGGCTGCCGCCAGGCCGCTATCGAACAGGCAACGGCGGGCGACTGGGTCAAGGAATACCGCGACATGGAAATTACCGCCGCGCCACGAACTGCCGCCAAAGTCACGGTGGCCGGCGCGGTGAAAGTATATTTCGGCATTCACAAACATATGCATCAACCCTACTACCGTGCCGCGGACTACAACTACTGGGATGGCGAGATGGAGGAAATCTTCGGCTCCCGGGCAGGCAATTACACCAGCTTCCTGCCCACCGCCGTGCGCCAGTACATCGACAGCGGCCTGCCACACGCCGGCCTGTCCACCAGCTGGAGCGGCTCCCTGATCGAACAGCTGCAGCGCTGTGCCGCGGAAGGCCTGTGCGCTGGACGCTTCAGCAACTGGAACCTGGAACTGCGGGACATCGCCACGGCCAATACCACACTGGGTCATCCGCGCCTCAACTTCACCGCCTTTGGTTACTTTCACCCGCTGATGCCGCTGATTCCGGAACGGGACATGGTCCGGCAGATACAATGGCACCAGGACATCATCCAGAGCAGCTTCGGAATCCCCGCCGCGAAAACCCTGTTTCCGCCGGAAACCGCCTTCCATGTGCGTATGATTCCCGCCTTGAAAAAAGCCGGCATCGAAGCGGTCATCTACGATTCCATCCACCGCTACCGCGCCTGCCGGGAATACCCCTATGCCGGCATCGAGGAGGGCATGCTGCCACCCAATGCCGCCGAACAGACCAATCCGCCGGTCGATGACTGGCTGCAGCTGCACAATGTCTGGGCCGGTTCAAAGATTTCCCCGGCACTGCTGCGCCCTGAATATGTGGCCTATGAAGCCCCTGATGGCCAGGTGGACAAGATCATCGCCATACCTGCAGAGCGCTACATCGGCAATGAGGATGCCCGCGGCGGCTTCGGCGCACTGCAATATCCGGACGTACTGGGGCAGGTCCATGAGCAGATCGCACGCACCGGCAGCTTCGATG
>JAJRWJ010000302.1 GCA_024276805.1 Gammaproteobacteria bacterium | reverse complement strand
TGGGGTACTGCCGGTTCCCGGGCATCGGCATCGAACAAATTGCGCACCGACGCCGCCAAATCCAGATGTTGCAAAAAGCGCTTGCTGCGCAATGTGATGTCGACAGTCTCATAATTGTCCAGCACCCGGTTGTCTCCCGGCGGACTGATCCGCTGTCCAACCCAGTTCAATTGCGTCTGCAGATACCATTGTGACATGAACTGCCATTCCGCGGCGACATACAACTGCTGTTTCGGCACACCGGCGACACGCCTGTTGGTAAGTTCGTTACGGGCATTCTGCCAGGCGTAATTACCCCTGAAATTCCAGGCATCGGTGACTCGCCAGTTCCATTCCAGCTCCAGCCCATAACCGGATTGATCACCATTGTTCCGCGCCGTTGTACTGTTGCCGCCGGGATCAGGCACCGCCTGGATCAGCTTCTCGATCGTATAATAATAGGCATTGGCTGCCGTCCTTAAATTATGCCAGGGCCGGTAGTCGAAGGCCAGTTCGACGGTATTGATGGTTTCCGGCTCCAGATTGGGATTTCCCAGTAACACCGGATTATTGGCATTTCCCTGCTCGGCAAATGTCGGCGCCCGAAAAGCCTTGCCATACAGAAGCTTGCTGGTAAATTGCGATGTTACATCCCAGACCAGGGCAAAGCGCGGATTGACGGTGTTGCCAAAATCAGAGTAGTTGTCATAGCGCAGGCCGGCAGTCAGATGCCAGTCCGGCGCTATCTGCCACTCATCCTGCAGCATCGCCGACCAGATGGTGCGGCGCATGTCCGGCAAATAGGCAAGCCCCAAAACCTTCACATCGGTCAGCCCGCCATTGACCACCGGCACGCTGGCATCGATCACTCCCGTTCCGAAATTCCGGGCATCGTTGGTGATTATTTCTTCATAACGAAAACCGGCGGAAAAACGCCAGATATGATCCTGCAGCCCCCGGTAAATACTGCTCAATTCCACAGACGGCACACGCTGTTTTCGGCCCAGCGCTTCATTCATACCCGCCGGGAAAGAGACCACTCCCGCTGGCTGGATAAAATTGGGATTGCCATCCGCACCGATCGGTAAAATAGCATTGTCCGGAAAAAGCTGGAAGCGCGCCTGGAAATCCGCATACAGGTAGCTGACATGCGCCTGCAGTTCCCAGTTCTCCAACCAGTCCTCGCTGCTGAAGCGAAGATCCGCCAGATAATTTTCGCCATACGCCTCGCCTTTGGTATCCAGCGCCGCGGCGCCTCCAGCGCGCAATCCCGCATCATTGGCATTGAATGCCCAGAAGCCAAAATCCCAATGTTTACGCTGCAGGTTCAAATTGGCATTCCAGGTTTTGATCTGGGTCTGCATCGGCCCTGGCGCATGCGATGCACTGGTGCCGAACACCGCATCGATCGCCGTTTGGCTGTCACTGTCGATAATCCTGCCCGGATCGCCATTGGTGGTCTGATATTGTACGCTGGCGGCCACGTCCCAGCCAGCCCACTGCCCGCCATGCTGCCCCCAACCGCTGTAGGTACCCCAGTTACCGCCTCTGCCGCCAACCAGCGTACCATCGATATCGCCGGCTTTTTTGGTAATGATATTGATCACACCGGCAAAGGCGTCGGCGCCATACATTGCCGATCCGGGGCCACGAATCACCTCGATGCGTTGTATATCCTGCACGGGCAATTCCAGGCCGGTCATCGACCGCCCCTGAAATGGCAGGGAATAACGGGTGCCATTCAATAACACCAGAATTTGCGAGTTGGTGCCATTGCCTATCCCGCGCATCGTATAAATATAATCGTAAGTAACCGCCTGCAGACTGACATGCAAACCGGTGACGGTTTCCAGTACCTCATGCAACTCGGTCGCCCCCATGGCCTTGATCTGCTCGGCGGTGATGACACTGGCCACGCCAGCCGCCTGATCGATACGCTTGCTGGTGCCACTGGCAATGGAGACCGAAAGGTCCGCCAATTCCGCTGGCGACATGGCAAAAAAGTCCTCCATCTCCTCATCGTCGGTGCCAGCCATGGCGCGGCAGCTCAGGGTGATGACAAGCAAAAAACGAAACACCGCAAAAATAAACACCCTGATTTTGCGAAAAAATTGTTCTAACATTTCAATTGCTCCAGCGGCACGGGCTTGCCGACTCCGTAACCTTGTGCATAATCCACGCCAAGAAGTTTCAGGACATCCAGGATGTCCTGGTTCTCGACAAATTCGGCGATGGTTTTCTTGCCCATCACATGCCCCACTTCGTTGATGGAACGCACCATCGCCAGATCCACCTGGTCGTCTAGAATATCCTTGACGAACAGACCGTCGATCTTCAGATAGTCGACCGGGAGATTTTCAGATAGGCAAAGGACGACAGACCGCTGCCAAAATCATCCAGGGAGAACTTGCACCCCTGGCGCTTCAACTCGTCGATGAAGATGGTCGCATAGGACAAATTGGCTATCGCCGAGGTCTCGGTGATTTCAAAGCATATTTTGTGTTTCGGGATATTCCATTTGCTGAATTCCGCCGCGATAAAATCCAGCATGGACTGTTCGGAAAACGACAGCCCCGACAGATTGACCGAACAGACGTCCAGACTGTGCAGCACCTCCGGCGTATTCGCCAACCATTCGAACAGCGTGGCGATGACCCATTTGTCCAGTGCCGGCGAGATATTGTAGCGTTCGGCGGCCGGCAGAAAAGCACCAGGGGGAATGATATTTTCACCATCCCTATAGCGAATCAGGGTTTCGAAGTGCAGGCCTTCGTCTGCTCCTGCGACAGGAACGCTGAGCTGCCCATACAGACAGAACAGATTTTCTTTCATCCCCAGGTGTATTTTCTCCACCCATTGCATTTCCCCCTGGCGCTGGGCCATCTCTTCATCATCGGGGAGGAATACATGCACCCGGTTGCGACCGTGTTCCTTTGCAGCATAGCAGGCGGCATCGGCCTCTTTGAGCACATCCACCGGATTACCGGTGGTCTGGTTGATCGATGAGATGCCAATGCTGACACCGACCGTGAAGCTTCTGTCCTGCCAGGCAAAATGGAAATCCCGGATGACATCACAAAGCTCTTCACAGGCGGCCGTGGCTTCCTCGATACCGCATTGCCGCATCAAAATCCCGAATTCATCGCCGCCCAGCCGCGCCAGCAGATCGTGCTTGCGAATATTTCGGCGCAGCAGGGCGCCCAACTGCCGGAGCAATTCATCACCGGCCATATGCCCGCAGGTGTCGTTGACCACTTTGAACTGGTCCAGATCCAGATAGCACACCGCATGTTCCTGACAATCGTCATACGCCGTTTGCACCGCATCCTTGATGTAATTGTCGAATTCGTTGCGGTTGGCCAGTCTGGTCAAGGCATCATGACTGGCCTGATAGGCAATCTTTTTGGCCAGCAGGTGGGTTTCGGTGACATCCTCGCAAACCAGCAGAAAATTTCTCTGCTGCGTTTCGTTTTCCACCACTCTGGCCGTCGCCCTGGCCCAGATGACACGGCTGTTGTCACAGCACAGCCGGATATTCTGCTTGTGCACCTGCTCGGGACTGTTCAGACACTGATTGCACAAATCCCGCAACAATGGCACATCCGGGGGAAAGATAAAATCACCGATGGAACGACCATGAATGACATCCACCGACTCGCCCAGCTGCCGGGCGGCGAAGTGGTTGACGGAAATGAAATTGCCACGCAGATCGATCTCGAAGACCATGGTCGGATTGTTGTCATACAGCGCCAGATACCGATCCTTGGCCAGGGTCAATGCCTGATTCTGCTTATCCACGGTTCCGATCATGGCATTGAAGGCATCCACCAGCATACCTAGTTCATCGTCGTGCACCTTGACCGCGCGCAGCGAATAATCCTTGCTCCGCCGGATTTTTTGTACGGTATCGACGAGTTTTGCGACTGGCGAGGAAATCAGCTTCAACAGTGGCGCGGACAAAAGAAATGTCAATAGCGCGGCAGCGAACAGCAGCAGATACACGAGCAGCAGAAAATGCAGCTTTTCCCAGTATTTCGCCGTCAAATCCACCAGTAAATAAATACCGCCAATGCTTTCGTTGTCCAGGGAAATGTTTTGAAAAACATGCAGCCGGGTCTCCTCAAAATGCGTTTTTCCGCTGCCAGAGACTTTTGGGCAGAGTACTGCGGAAAAATGGTCATTGACCATCCAGGAAAAAACCCGTCCCTGACGATCATAGATGCAGGCCAGCTGCAGCGCCGGCAGGTATTTCAGCGCCTGCAGATTTTCTTTGGCCAGATCCCGGTCATCGAATGTCAATGCCGCGGTGCTGCGATCGGCGATCATCGCCGCCATCGCGGAAAAATCCCCGCGAATCTGGGTGCGAAATGCCGATATTTCCAGAATCCAGATAAACAGACCGGCAAAAATAAGGGCGTTGAAGCTGGAAAACAGCACAATCAGCAAAAGCTTCTTTTTGATGGAAGC
Organism: Gammaproteobacteria bacterium; assembly: GCA_024276805.1. Taxonomy (GTDB): domain Bacteria; phylum Pseudomonadota; class Gammaproteobacteria; order Methylococcales; family Methylomonadaceae; genus JANEMG01. The sequence continues at coordinate 918 of JAJRWJ010000302.1, read as the reverse complement.
CTGGCGGATATACTTGATCATTCTCCGCCCCCATCGATAATTTCGGCGACTTCCAGCAATTTTGCACTGACCTTCAAGCCACTGTTCTTCAAGGCCTGCAAATTGATTTGCAATCTCACCCGGCCTTTTCTGACGACGAAGCCGATCATGCCGCCCTGCTGGGCAAACCCCTCTTCGCCACTGACGGTAAGCGCCTGACTGCCGGAACTGATGGTCAATACCCCCTGCAACGCAATGTTTTCCATATTCCAGGCAGTCTCTTCCCCGGCCAGGTAAACGATATGGCAGTCCCTTGCCTGGTCTGGCCGCTGCAAGCGCCGCAGGCGAATCGGCAAGCCCATCGCGGTTTTCTTTTCCAGCGGAACGAGCAACCGGCCAACGGCATCCTCACCCAGAAGACACAGTTTAAAAGTTTCAGCGTCATCGGCAGGCCAGGAGATGAATTTGGTGAAATTATACAGGTAGGCGGCTTTGATTTTCTGTTCCACCGAGGACGAACCGGCCACGGCCAGACCGGATAACAGCAACAGTGACGCCATGATTCCTGATTGGATCAACCTCACTGCTATCCCTCGCTGCAATTGCCAGAAACGGTATTGAAAAAACCACGCAAAACACTACCCAGTCAGAGTCTGTTAACTGCCGATACGATTGGCTGTATTATTCATCACCAATGGCTTGGATGCATCGATAATGCCAGATCCATCACCGTTGCATACGGCCACGGTAGTTCTTGTTCACTAGAGCGGAGATTTTTCCGTGGCATGATGTTTGTGGACAGCGGCGCACCTGTCAAGACCGGCAAGGCAACCAACGCCCGGGCTGAATCGCCAATCAAACCCTGTTCCATAAACAGCCCGGTTCCCCACAGTTAATTTCTTCAGTTAATAGCTTAGATGACAAACAAAATTATGCTAT
>JAJRWJ010000301.1 GCA_024276805.1 Gammaproteobacteria bacterium | reverse complement strand
CTTGGGTGGCGCCTGATTTTCCGAACCAGCCCGGTGCGGACAGACTTGCGGTATAGCGTGGATGTCATTTAGAGTAGTTCCCGTCATTTGACGGGAACTACACCGGCACAAGGATGTGCCGGCATAATCGATGGCCTCAGGCCATCGATTATGAATAAAACAGCCAATAGTATTGGCTGTTTTATTGCTATAAACATCCCATGGATGGGTGTTTATGGATTCTAACCAGAGTAGGTGCAATTTTTCAAATCCAGGATCAAGAATGAAGAAATACCTTTTTCCCGCTTATGTTCTGGCGGCAATGATGGCAGGCGGTTTTCTTTCCGGTTCTCCGGCGGTCGCCGCACTTCTGCAGTCAGCTCCGGGTTCGCCGCTGCCGTCTCTGGCGCCGATGCTGGAGCGGACCATGCCGGCGGTGGTCAATATCTCGACCACCACCAATGTGAAAATGCGCGAGAATCCGTTGTTGCGGGATCCCTTTTTCCGCCACTTTTTCGAGCTGCCCAATCAGCCGCAGCTGCGCAGGAGAAAAAACAGCCTGGGCTCCGGTGTGATTATCGACAAGGATCAGGGTTATGTATTGACCAACAATCATGTCATCCACAAGGCCGATGAAATCGTCGTGACCCTGAACGATGGCAGACAATTGAAGGCGGAACTGGTCGGCACCGACCCGGGCGCCGATATTGCCGTGGTCCGGATCCCCGCCGACAACCTGACTGAACTGCCGATCGCCGATTCCGACAAGTTGCGGGTCGGGGATTTCGTCGTGGCGATCGGCAACCCCTTCGGCCTGGGCCAGACGGTGACATCCGGTATCGTCAGTGCGTTGGGACGCTCCGGTCTGGGTATCGAAGGCTATGAAGATTTCATTCAGACCGATGCCTCGATCAATCCCGGAAACTCCGGCGGTGCGCTGGTGAATCTGCGCGGTGAACTGGTCGGCATCAATACCGCCATCCTGGCGCCCAGCGGCGGAAATGTCGGCATAGGCTTCGCCATCCCGAGCAATATGGTCATGACCATCAAGGACGCCCTGGTCAAGCATGGTGAAGTGCGGCGTGGTCTGTTGGGCGTGACAACCCAGGATCTGACTCCGGAACTGATGCAGGCCTTCGACCTGAAAAGCAATCATGGCGCCGTGATCAGCCGGGTTCAGGCAAACTCACCGGCAGCCAGGGCAGGCCTGGAACCGGGTGATATCATCTTCGAGGTCAATGGCAGGAAAGTGAAGAACAGCTATGCGATCCGTAACATCGTGGGCTTGCTGCGCATCGGCGATGAAATCACGCTGGAGGTGCTGCGTGGTGGCGAACGTAAAACCATCACCGCGGTGCTTGGCAAGCCTCGGCGGGACACGATCGCTGGCGGCAAACTGCATCCGCGCCTGAAGGGCGTGATTTTGAGCACCACCCAGCGGGATCAGGTCCGGGGGGTATTGCTGGAAAAAATATCCACGGCATCCTATGCCTGGCGCGCGGGCTTGCGGCCGGGGGATATCATTGTCTCGGCAAACCGCTACCGGACCGAAAATCTGGATCAGCTCAGGCAGGTGATCGATCCGCGCAGGCCGCTGCTGATCAATATCCAGCGTGGCGACGAGGCATTCTTTCTGGTCATGAAATAATTTCCCGGGGGCGCCGTATGAATGCCAAAAGAGAATTTCTACCGCTCAATATCACTGTCCTGGTGGTGTCCGACAGCCGCACCGAAGCAGACGATGTCTCCGGCAAGACCTTGGTGGCGGGTTTGCGGGAAGCCGGGCATCTTCTGGCGGAAAAGAAAATTGTCCCCGACGATGTCTATCGGATCAGGGCGGTGGTTTCCGCCTGGATTGCCGATCCCGGGGTGCATGCAATAATCACCACCGGCGGCACCGGCGTGACCGGCAGGGATGGGACGCCGGAAGCCATTCAGCCATTGCTGGACAAGGTTCTGGACGGCTTTGGGGAGGTCTTCAGGATGCTCTCCTATGAGGATATCAAGACCTCGACGATACAGTCCCGTGCCATTGCCGGCGTGGCCAATGGCACCTACATTTTTTGTCTGCCCGGTTCGAACGGAGCCTGCCGCAGCGCCTGGGAGCTGTTGATCCGGGAGCAGCTGGATTACCGCACAAGGCCCTGCAATCTGGTGCAATTGATGCCCAGGCTGAAGGAATCATGAAATCGCCATTTTTGCTGTTCAGTGCGCTCAGCGCCATGCTTGGCGTCACCATGGGCGCTTTTGGCGCGCACGGTTTGAAAGCGCTGCTGACGCCCCAGATGCTGGCTGTCTACAAGACTGCCGTCGACTATCAGATGTGGCATGCCCTGGGTCTGGGTTTGATTGCCATGCTGCAGTTGTATCAGCCTGCGGCAAAGCTGCTGTGCTGGGCGGGGTGGCTGATGTTTGCCGGCATACTGCTGTTTTCCGGCAGTCTCTATCTGCTGGCCATATGGCATGTCAGATGGCTGGGAATGATTACGCCTTTCGGAGGCCTGGCCTTTTTACTTGCCTGGCTGCTGGTCGTTGTTTTTGCCGTGCGGCAGCGGATTGGAGAAAGGCAATGATCGAAGACAAGCCCTGTGGGGAAAGACGCGGCCTTTACCGGGGCAAGCATCAGGAACTGCCAGCGGAGCATGAGGACGCCTTCATCATGTTTTTGCACGGCGTCATTCATCTTTCCGTCAGGCTGCTGGCGATGCTGATGGTGCTGCTGATTTTGTGGGGAGTCGCCGATGTGGTGCTGGTGCTGTATCAGCGTCTGATGGCGCCGCCCTATATGCTGCTGAAGATCGAGGACATCGTCGCCACCTTCGGGGCTTTTATGGCGGTGCTGATCGCGATAGAAATATTTATCAATATCACCGTCTATATCAGAAAGGATGTGCTGCCCATCAAGCTGGTCATCGCCACTGCGCTGATGGCCATCGCCAGAAAGGTGATCGTTTTCGATTTTCAGCAGATCTCGCCGCTGTATGTCCTGGCGACCAGTGCCGTGGTTCTGGCCCTGGGCATTGCCTACTGGCTGGTTGCCCTGCATGAAAAGCCGTTGGATCTTGACCAGCGTGGCTCTTGAAGCATCCCTGCCCCTGAACAAGCAACAGTGTATATACCCCGATCGTTCTCAGACGGGTCTCTTTCTTTGCCCGAGGGAGAGTATGTAGTGCGCAGTAATTTTTACCATTAGCAACAAGAAACCTGAAGATGATGAAAGAAGCCAATCCCCGTGCGATTTATCTGCGCGATTACACGCCGCCTGACTATTTGATTCACAGCGTCGATCTGCATTTCCATCTGGATGAAGAAAAAACCAGGGTAATCAGCAAGCTGACCATGATGCGCAATCCGGACTGCCGGGCAGCCGATGCCAGCCTGATTCTGGATGGCGAGGATCTGACCCTGCTCGGCATCACTCTGGATGGCGACAAGTTGAGCGCCGGGCAATACCGGCAGGGAACGGAGAGTTTGAGCATCGACAGTGTGCCGCAGGACCGGGAGTTCAGCATCTGCATCGAAAATGAAATCAGCCCTGTGGCGAACACCGCGCTGGAGGGGCTGTTTGTCTCCAATGGCATGCTCTGTACCCAGTGCGAGGCGGAAGGCTTCAGGAAAATCACCTTTTTTCTCGACCGGCCCGATGTCATGGCGCGCTTCAGGGCCACGCTGGCCGGTGACAGAGACCGCTATCCGGTGCTGCTGGCCAATGGCAACAAGGTGGAGCAGGGGGAGCTGGATGGCAATCGCCACTGGGTGACCTGGGAGGATCCCTTTGCCAAGCCCTGTTATCTGTTTGCGCTGGTTGCGGGGCGCCTGGAATGTATCGAAGACAGTTTTACGACGATGTCCGGACGGCAGGTGGATTTGCAGATTTTCGTCGAACCCCCCGATCTGGACAAATGCAGCCATGCCATGCAGTCCCTGAAACACGCCATGCGCTGGGATGAACAGGTCTATGGCCGGGAATATGATCTGGATATCTACATGATCGTCGCGGTCGGCCATTTCAACATGGGGGCGATGGAAAACAAGGGCTTGAATATCTTCAATACCAAATATGTGCTGGCCCGCCCGGATACCGCGACAGATCTCGATTATGAATACATCGAAGGGGTTATCGCCCACGAGTATTTTCACAACTGGACGGGCAACCGCATTACCTGCCGGGACTGGTTTCAACTGAGCCTGAAAGAAGGTTTGACGGTGTTTCGCGATCAGGAATTCACCGCCGACCGGACATCCAGGGCGGTAAAACGCATCGAGGATGTGAACATGCTGCGTACCCGGCAGTTCGCTGAGGATGCCGGGCCGATGGCGCATCCGGTGCGCCCCGAATCATATATTGAAATCAACAACTTTTATACGCTGACGGTGTATGAGAAAGGCGCCGAAATCGTGCGTATGCTGCAAACGTTGCTGGGTGGCGCTGGGTTCAGAAAGGGCGCCGACCTGTATTTTCAGCGCCATGACGGCCAGGCCGTCACCTGTGACGATTTCGTCAAGGCCATGGAGGATGCCAATGGCGTCGATCTGCAGCAGTTCCGTCTCTGGTATTCCCAGGCTGGTACGCCGGTGGTCAGCGTCGAACAGCGCTATGACCAGGCGGCCCGGCGCCTGACCCTGACCTTCCGGCAAGCCTGCCCACCGACCCCCGGGCAGCCGCTCAAACAGCCGTTGCACATTCCCGTGCGTATGGGCCTGCTGGGTGAGCAGGGATCGGTTTTGCCGCTGTTCGTTGCGGGGATTGCCGATGGCAGCGAGGAACTGGTGCTGGAATTGCGCGCGGAACAGCAGACCTTCACCTTCGAACAACTGCGGGAACGGCCGCACATCTCGCTGCTGCGCGGCTTTTCCGCGCCGGTCAAGCTGGACCAGCAGCGCAGCATGGAAGAACTGGCTTTTCTGCTGAGTCACGATCCGGACTCCTTCAATCGCTCGGAGGGGGGGCAGCAGCTGGCCGGAAAAATCATTCTGGATCTGGTCGAAGACATTCACAATGGCCGGCAATTACAGTTGCATGATCTGCTCATCCAGGCCTGGCAAAGTATTCTGGAGCAGCATTGGGATGACCTTTCCTATTTCTCGCTGTTGCTCAAGCTGCCCGGGGAAAGCTATCTGGGTGAACAAATGGAGGTGATCGATGTGCAGGCCATTCATCAGGCCAGGGAGTTCGTCGGGAAAACGCTGGCGGCAGCATTGCAGAAGCAGTTCAGGCTGCTCTACCGGAGCTGTCACCGTGATGAATCCGGGCAGTTCGACAGTGGCGCCATTGGCCGCCGGCGGATCAAGAACACCTGTCTGGCCTATTTGATCAGGCTGGAGACGGAGGACGTCCGGCAATGGGCCGAGCAACAGTTTCATGGCGCCGGAAACATGACCGACCAGCTTGCCGCACTGGAGGCGATCATCAACAGCAATCACCCGGCGAGGCGACAGTGCCTGGAGAAATTCTACCAGCAGTGGCGGGACGACGACCTGGTCATCGACAAGTGGTTCGCCTTGCAGGCCTGCAGCGATCAGCCGGATACGCTGGCAACGGTGCGGACATTGCTCCGGCATCCGGCATTCGATCTGGGCAATCCAAACCGGGTAAGGGCATTGATCGGCGCCTTCGTGCAGGCCAATCCGGTACATTTCCATGCCGCCGATGGCGAAGGATACCGTTTTCTCGCCGATCATGTCATTGCCCTGAACAACCTCAATCCGCAGGTGGCGGCGAGACTGTGCGCCGCACTGACACGCTGGCGGCGCTTCGATGCCGGGCGGCAGAAGTCGATGCGGGCGCAGCTGCAGCGTATTCTCGATACATCGGATCTTTGCAGGGACGTCTATGAAGTGGTCAGCAAGAGTCTGGTCTGAGCCGCTACCGCTGTATATAATGATGGACAGCGAGTTCAATGCAGCGGTGATCTCGAATAGCGGGCCAGCATACAATGAACAGAAAAAGGCAGGAACAGCGGAGTGCAGCCAGAACTGAAAAATTTAGTGCAGACCAGGATACCGACCCGGCATGGGGAGTTTATCCTGTATTACTATGCAAACAATGTCGATGAAAAAGAACACGTCGCCCTGGTCAAGGGCGAGGTGCGCGATAAACGACAGGTGCCGGTGCGCATTCATTCCGAGTGCTTTACCGGCGATGTCCTGGGGTCGCGGCGTTGTGATTGTGGCGAGCAGCTGGATATGGCCCTGAAGATGCTCGATGAATCGGGCTGCGGGGTGTTGATTTATCTGCGTCAGGAAGGACGCGGCATCGGCTTGTTGAAAAAATTGCAGGCCTATAATTTGCAGGATCAGGGCATGGATACCGTCGATGCCAATATACATCTGGGCCATCGGCCGGATGAACGGGAATACACGATTGCGGCATTGATACTGAAGGACCTGGGCATCGAGTCGATCAGACTGATCACCAACAATCCAAAAAAAATCGATGAACTGAAAAAACTGGGAATCGATGTGACGGACCGGATTCCGATAGAAACCGAGTATCACAGCGACAATGTCGACTATCTGAAAGCGAAAGCCGAGAAGATGAGCCATATGCTGACCATGGACAGGAAGGATGACTCGACATGATCGCAGGCCTCTGATTCTACTTTTTCACATTTAACACAGCCTGGTACAGCACATATTAAATTAGCAGGACAATAAAAACCACGCAGCATTTTGCCGGATGCGTTGCACTTATCCAGCCTACAGGAAATTTCCTTGCG